>NZ_JBLTJC010000038.1:0-45977 GCF_048158785.1 Streptomyces colwelliae
ACCGAGGAGGCGCTGGCGGCGGAACGGCCGCTTGCAGCAAGGCCGTTGGCCGAAGCGGTGTTGGCTGAGGCGCCGGTCCGCGCGTCCGACTCAGCACCGGCACCGGCACCGGCACCGGCGGCCCCCGAGCGCGAGCCCGCGACGCCGTCAGCGCCCTGGCCCACGCCGCCTACGACCCCGGCATCGCCCTGCCCCGTCGCCGCCCCGTCACCCGCGCGCTCACCGCCCGCACCACGCGGCACCGGCACACCACCGCCCGCAGCACCACCGGCACCACCGGCACCACCGGCACCACCGGCACCACCGGCACCACCGGCACCACCGGCACCACCGGCACCACCGGCACCACCGGCACCACCGGCACCACCGGCACCAGGCAAGCTGAGCAGCTCCGCGAGCCGCTCCTCCCCCGCCAGTCCCTCCGCGAGGCGCCGCTCCGTGTCGTAGGTCCGCTCGGCGGCGGTCGCCGCGTCGGACGCGCGCGCCGCCGTCAACTCCGCGCGGGACTCGGCGGAAGCCGCCTCGCGGGCGTGCTCGGAGGCCCGGCGGGACGCCTCGCGCGCGGTGTCCCAGGAGGCCACGGCGGTCTTCTCGGCGTCGCTCGCGGCGAGGGCCGCACGGGCCGGGTCGGCGTCGGGGGCGCTGTCGTCGAGCCAGCCGGCGCGCACCGCCTCGGCGGTCTCCTGCTCGACCTCGGACAGGCGCTGACGCAGATGCCCGACCTCGCTGCGGGCGCGCTGCGCCTCGGTGGCGGCGGAGGTCGCGTCCCGGTGCGAGGTCTCGCCGACCTCCTGGAGCGCGGCGGAGCGCTCCTCGCCCTCGTTGGCGAGGTTCTCGGCGTTCCCAGCGGCCTCGTGCAGGGCCTTTACGAGATCTACGGCGGCCTTGGCGCGGGCGGCGAGCGCCGGTGCGGCGTCCCGCTCGGCCTCGCGGATGGCGACGGCCACGCGCGCGGAGCGGTCTGCGGCGGCACGGTGCCGTAGCACCGCCTCGGCGGCCTGCCAGGCGGCGTGCAGCGTGCGGGCGTCGGCCAGCTCGCGCTTCTGCGCGGCGGCGGACTTCTCCATCGTGGCGAGCGCCAACGAGGCGTGCCGGTACGCCAGTTCGGCGGCGATCAGCGCGCTGCGCTCACGCGCCCCCTCGGCGTGGGTGACGGCGTACGCGGCGGCGGTGACCCGCTGGGCGAGGTCGGCGGCCCGCACCCGCTCCTGCGCGCCCCGCGCGGACAAGCGGCGCGCCAGGGTGCGGGTACGGCGTTCGGCGCCGGCGTGGATGTCACGCGCGCGTGCCCGTGCCTCGGCGGCCTCGACGATCCGGCCGAGCAGATCCACGGAACCGGCCGTGAAGTCCCGCTCGGCGATCAGCTCGGCCCGCCGCCCCAGCTTGTTGCCGAAGCCGCCGACCAGGTCGGCGAGGCCGTCGGTGTCCCGGGTGTCGGTGACCGCGCGCAGCAACAGGTCGGTGAAGTCGGAGTCCTTCTTGACCGCGAAGAGGCCTGCCGCCTCCCCCTCGTCGGCGTTCATCTCCCGCTGGTAGCGGAAGAGTTCGGGGTCGAGGCCGAGGTCGCCGAGGTGCTCGATCCAGCGGTCGTGGATCTCCTCCCAGTGCACTTCGAGGTGCGGATACGCCTTGCCCGCCTCGGTGATGGCGTCCCGGAAGCCCTTCATGGTGCGCCGCCGGCCCTGCGCGCCGGACGCGCCCTCGACGGGCGGCCGTACGGAAGTGGCCTCGGCGACGGGGAGGTTGTCCAGGCTGAGCCCCGGCCCGGGCCGGAACGAGTACCAGGCCTCGGCGAACTTCCGCGGGTCGTTGGAGACTTGGCGCCCCCGCCACTCGCTGACCTTGCCGACCACCACGCACTCGCCGGTCAGCGTGTGCTGCCACTCCAGGGCGACATGGCCGCAGTCGTCCGCGAGGAGGAACTTGCGCAGCACCCCGGAGCTGGCGCCGCCAAGGGTGTTGCGATGTCCCGGCAGCATCACGGAGAAGATCAGCTTGAGGAGGACGGACTTGCCGCCGCCGTTCTCCAGGAAGAGCACACCGGCGGGCGCGGGGCGGCGCGGCGGCCCGACGGGCTCGTCCTCGAAGAACTCCGCCTGGGTGGGCGCGGGGTCGGGCACGGGCTTGCCCACGCCTCGCAGGTCAAGCACGGTGTCGGCGTAGCGCGCACCGGCGGGCCCGATGGAGTAGAGGCGGACCCGGGACAGCTCGTACATGGCGGACTCTCGTCGTAAGTCTTCGGCAGGTGGGGGGAGTTCAGGAGTGGAACGGCAGTCCGGCGTCGGCCACCAGCTCCAGGTCCTCGGTGTCTTCGGCGGGCAGCAGGCTCGCGGTGCCGTCGGTGACGGGGACGACGCCCAGCTCCAGCAGCTCGGCCATGGCGGCACTTCCGGCCATGTCACGCACCTGGAGCTGATAGCGGGCGGTTGTGCGATACGTACCGCCGTTGTCGTCACCGGTGCGCTGCAAAAACCCGGAATCGGTGAGGAAGACGGCGGCCTTGCCGACGATGCCGGTGGTCGAACCGGCCAGTCTCCGGGCGTCCTTGGTGGCTCCGGTCGCGCTGCGTCTGACCCAGATCCGCCAGGCGGCCTCCAGGCCGGGCGCGTCGGTGGCCGGGTCGGTGTTCATGCCCTGCTCGTCGGCCCGCTCCTCCAGCCGCCGGCAGGCCTGCCGTACGAAGGCGTCGACCCCGTTGACCGTGACGCGCCCGATGTACCCGTCGTCGGCGAGATCCTCGGGCCGCGGAAACGCCATGGCGGCCACGGCGAGATGGGCCAGCCCGTGCAGGAACCGGTCCCCGGAGTCGGCGGCCGTACGACGCGCGTAGTCCCCCATCCGCACGGCGAACACCGAGTCCTCAGCAGCGGTAACGGCCATCCCCGCGCGCGGGGACACCTCCAGCACAACCAGCCCGAGCCCGGCAGCCACGGCATCGGCAAGCCGAGCGAACGGCGGATCTTCGCGGTACCGGCGGAGCAACTCCGCGTACTCCTGATCCCGAGCGGGCTGCAGTTTGGGCTGCAACCCAAACGCGACGAGCCGAGCCGCGTCGGCGGCGTCGGCGGGGGTGATGACGGCGCTGGCCGCCGGGGCGGCGGCCTCCGGCTCACTCCATTCGACGTGCTCACTCACGACTGCAACTCCTTGAACTTGAAATCGAGGGCGAGCTCAAGCGCCCCGAAAGGGGCGCGGGGAACGGCGCGACCAGCCACATCAAGGCCGCACCCGAACAACGACACAAACCTCACGCCGCCTCACTCCGCCCCGCTGCCATCCCCGCCGCGTCCAACAAGGCCATCCCCACAATCAGATCGGCCCCACCGAACTCCGGATCGTCCAGCTCAACCCCGTCATCCACGGCGAACAACAACTTCGGCTCCCCCTGCCGATAAGCCGTACCAACCGGCGGACTGGCCGCATGCACGGCCAACAGGGCAACCAAATAAGGAAGTTCCGCATCCTGCCGCCGCGCATCCGCAAGCAACCCCGACAACCGCCGAGGCGCATCCGCAGGCAGATCGAGCAACTCCATGGCCGCCGCCAACTGCTCCTCACTGAACCGACTGTCGTCCGGCGTGGCGATGAGATCCGGCTCCGGCATCTCCGCCCCGAGATGCTCCCGCTCGGCCGGCGGCGTCAGCAGTACGTCGACAAGGTCCCCCACCCGGACGGACACCGGCGTACGCAACCCGGTCCCGCGAGCGAAGAACGCGTCCGTGACCCGGATCGCCTGCTCCAGGGGCAGCGGCAGAACGGGCGAGACGAGATGTCCGTAGAGGTCTATCCCCGACGTCGTCATCGGCGTGGCGAAGGCCTGCCGGTCCTGCTCGGCACGGAACAGGGGCCCCGCCTCCAGGAGACGCGACTGGAGCTGCGTGTGCCGCCGGATGCAGTCCTTGACGATGTCGACCAACTCGGCCGCGCGCCGCTTCTGTTCGGCGTCCTCGGACTCGTCACGGGCCTTGCGGATGTTGGTCAGGATCGCGTTCTCGTGCCGGTACCGATCGGCGACGTGATCGAGGGCCTCGGCGATCATGTCCGGCACGGCGTTGAGCCAGTCCACCGCGCGGACGTTGCGCCGCGTGGCGTCCAGGGCGCGGCGGAGCGTCTCCGAGTACTGCACGGTCCGGTACCGGGCCTGCTCGGCGGCGAGTTGCGCGTCGGCGAGCCGGCCTCGGCTGATCAGCACCTCCAGCTTCACCTCGGCGGCGATCTGCGCGCTGGTGACGTCGGTGTCGAGGGCGCCCACGAGGACGTTGACGGCCTCGTCGGTCGTACGGAGGTACACGCTGCCGCCGTAGCCGGGGACCTCCTCGATCAGCTTGAAGTCGTAGTCGCGGCGCACATACGTGCCGTCCTGGGCGAACGTGCCGTAGACCGTGCGGAAGCCGCGGTCGACGCTGCCGACGTTGATCAGGTTCTCCAGGACCCAGCGGGCCACGCGCTCGTGCTCGACGACGGGGCGCTGGGGGGCCTGGGCGGCGATGCGCGGGATGAGCCTGGCCACTATCTGGTCGTGGTCCGCACCGGTGTCGAAGTCCATGTTGAGGGTGACCAGGTCGATGGCGGCCAGGGCCACCTCCGCCATGCCGTAGACCGAGTACTCGCCCGCGAGGTTGGCCTTGCGTACGTCGAGGTCGTGCAGCGGCGCGGTGCAGGCGAGCGCACGCAGTCGCCGCGCCAGTCCCTCGTCGGCGGCCGGGCCCGGGGCGGGGCGCGGCCCCGCGCTGAACTGGGGCGGAACGCTGTCCGTCGATGCAGGCGAAGTCACGGTGCACAGACTAGGTCCTCGGTCTGACAACGACCCAAACGACGCAGAAGCGACTACAGCCTCAGCCGCGTGTGCGGATCATGTGCGGGTCAGTCGGGCGCCGTGCCGTCCTCGCCGACCCGTTGCCGGTAGGCGTCGACGACCCGTTCGAGCGAGTCGTCGAGGTAGACCGCGAGCAGTTTCTCGGCCACGGCGCGGTCGCCCGCCTGGAGGGCCTGGAGGATCAGGCGGTTGCGCTGGAGGTACGGCTCGTGGAGCGCCTTCGGGTCGTCCACGAGGTGGAAGGCGAGCCGGAGTTCGGCGAAGACGCTGCGCATCAGTTCGTCGGTGCGGGCGGTGCCGGCGAGGGCGACGAGTTCCCGGTGGAAGTGGATGTTGGCGGTACCCACTCCTTTCCAGTCATCTTCGACGGACGCCACCTGTCCCTCCGTCACGGCCCCGGCGAGCCGTTCGAGGGCGTACGGCGGTTCGCCCAGTCCTCGTACGACGGCGCACTCGACGAGGCGGCGGGTGCGGTAGATGTCCTCGACGTCCTCGACGGACAGGACCCGGACGAAGACGCCCCGGTTCAACTCGTGGACGAGCAGGCGCTCATGGGTGAGCAGCCGGAACGCCTCGCGGAGTGTGTTGCGCGACACACCGAGCGCCCCGCCGATGCTGTCCTCCGAGAGCCGTGCGCCCGGCGGGAAATAGCCCTCCGCGATACGGCTCCTGAGGATGTCCGAGACGCGTTCCGCGGTGCTCGTACGGCCCAGGAGGGCACGGTCGTCGGCCAGTCCCGCCATCTGCTCTGCCATGCCCGGAATTCAACCGCAGATACAAGAACGAAACAACATGGGTATTGAAGGATCGTTCAACGATCCTCTACCTTTCTCGGCAAGGCGCCACCGCTCACCCCGGCGCCGACGGCTTCCGCACAGCCCTGCTCACTCCCAGCACCCTCCGTCCTCCTTCTGCGAGGTGCCCATGAGCACGACCCCTCCACCTCAGGCCCCGGTCACCGGCGTACATCCGGAAACGGATGAACTCACCGCCGACGACGGTGCGTTGGCCTGGCTGCGCGCACTCGGCCCGAACGGCCGCCGTGCCTTCGCCGGCGCGTTCGGCGGCTACGGCCTGGACTCCTACGACTACTTCACGCTGCCGCTGAGCATGGTCGCGCTGGCCGCGTACTTCGGCCTGGACAGCGGCCAGACCGGACTGTTCACCACGGTCACGCTGGTCGTCTCCGCGGTCGGAGGCGCCCTGGCGGGCGTCTTCGCCGACCGGGTCGGCCGCGTCAAGGCCCTGATGATCACGGTGGTCACCTACGCCGTCTTCACGGTGGCCTGCGGCTTCGCGCCCAACTACGAGACCCTGCTGGTGTTCCGCGCCCTCCAGGGCCTCGGTTTCGGCGGTGAGTGGGCGGTCGGCGCGATCCTGGTCGCCGAGTACGCGAGCCCTAAGCACCGCGGCCGTACCCTCGGCGCGGTCCAGAGCTCCTGGGCCGTGGGCTGGGCGCTGGCGGCGGTCGTCTACACGCTGGTCTTCTCGTTCCTCGGCGACGACCTCGCCTGGCGGGTGATGTTCTGGACCGGCGCGCTGCCCGCGCTGCTGGTGATCTGGGTACGGCGCCGGGTGCACGACGCCCCCGAGGCGACGGCCACCCGTGAGCAGAACCCCCAGAAGGGCTCGTTCGCGGCGATCTTCAAGCCAGGTACGGCCGAGTCTCCGGGCCTGCTGCGCACGACGGTCTTCGCGGGTCTGCTCTCCACCGGCGTCCAGGGCGGCTACTACACCCTCGCCACCTGGGTACCGACGTACCTCAAGACGGAGCGCGGCCTGTCGGTCGTCGGCACCGGCGGCTATCTGACCTTCCTGATCTCCGGCGCGTTCCTGGGCTATCTGACCGGCGGCTACCTCACCGACGTGCTGGGCCGTAAGCGCAACATCTGGCTCTTCGCCCTGCTCTCGGCGATCTGCATCCTGGCGTACACGCACATCCCCATTGGCTCCAACACCCTTCTCCTGATACTCGGTTTCCCGCTCGGGTTCTGCATGTCGGCGATCTTCAGCGGCTTCGGCTCGTACCTGAGCGAGCTGTACCCGACGGCGGTGCGCGGCACGGGACAGGGCTTCACGTACAACACGGGCCGCGCGGTGGGCGCCGTCTTCCCGACCCTGGTGGGCTTTCTGGCCGACAGTTGGGGTGTGGGCGGAGCGCTCGTCTTCGGGGCCATCGGTTACGGCATCGCGGCGCTGGCGCTCCTGGGACTGCCGGAGACCCGTGGGAAGGAACTCGCGTGAACCGCACGGAAGACCGCCCCCTGATCCTCGGCGACGAGCACGCGCACGCGTGGAGCCCGCGTTCCGCCCGGACCCGATTCCGGGCCGGGCTGACGGGCCCCACGGCCGGGGTCGCCGCGGGCCACACCCAGGCCAACCTGATCTCGGTCCCCGCCGACTGGGCGTACGACATGCTGCTGTTCTGCCAGCGCAACCCGAAGCCCTGCCCGGTGCTCGACGTCACGGACGCCGGCTCCTGGGAGACGGTTCTGGCGGACGGCGCGGACCTGCGCACCGATCTGCCGCGCTACCGGGTGTGGCGGGACGGCGAGTTGACGGACGAGCCGACGGACGTGCGGGCGTACTGGCGCGACGACCTGGTGTCGTTCCTGATCGGGTGCAGCTTCACCTTCGAGTGGTCGCTGAGCGAGGCGGGTGTCCCGATCCGCCACATCGAGCAGGGCCGCAACGTCCCGATGTACGTGACCGGCCGCCCGTGCCGCCCGGCGGGGCGGCTGCACGGCCCGATGGTGGTGTCGATGCGCCCGGTGCCGCCGGAGCACCTGGCGACGGCGATCCGGGAGACGGCGCTGCTCCCGGCGGTGCACGGCAGCCCCGTACACTGCGGCGATCCCTCCGGGCTGGGCATCGACGACCTCGGCCGTCCGGACTTCGGTGATCCGGTGGACGCCGCGCCGGACGACATCCCGGTGTTCTGGGCCTGCGGAGTGACCCCGCAGGCCGCGGTGATGGCGTCCCGCCCGCCGTTCGCGATCACCCACGCGCCGGGCCAGATGTTCGTCACCGACGCCCGCGACGAGCAGTACCGCGTCGCCTGACCAGGAGAGATGATGATCGATCTGAACGCCGACCTCGGCGAGGGCTTCGGCCGCTGGCACCTCACCGACGACGAACAGCTGTTGTCCGTCGTCACCAGCGCCAACGTGGCCTGCGGTTTCCACGCCGGGGACCCGGTCACCATGCGGCGGGTGTGCGAGCTGGCGGCCGAGCGCGGGGTACGGATCGGCGCGCAGGTGTCCTACCGGGATCTGGCGGGGTTCGGACGGCGCGCCATGGACGTGCCGTCCGCCGAGCTGGCGGCCGAAGTGGCGTACCAGATCGGTGCCTTGGAGGTGTTCGCCCGGGCGGCGGGCACACGCGTGTCGTACGTCAAGCCGCACGGGGCGCTCTACAACCGGGTCGTGCACGACCCGGAGCAGGCCGCCGCGGTGATCGAGGGCGTGCTCCTGGCCGACGCCTCGCTGCCCGTGCTCGGGCTGCCCGGCTCGGTCGTCCTCGACCTGGCCGCGAAGGCCGGGCTGCCGGCCGTCACGGAGGCGTTCGCGGACCGCGCCTACACCGACGAGGGCACCCTCGTGCCGCGCGGCCGGGCCGGCGCGGTGGTCACCGACCCCGAGGCCGTCGTGGAGCGCTCACTGAGCCTGGCCCGCTCCGGGACGGTCGACGCGCTCTCCGGGGCGCGCATCGAGGTACGGGCCCGCTCCCTGTGCCTGCACGGGGACACGCCCGGCGCGGTCGACCTGGCCCGCAGGGTCCGCGAGCGGCTCCTGGAGTCGGGTGTCCGGGTGGAGGCCTTCGTATGAGGGTGCTGCCCGTCGGCGACAGCGCGCTGCTCGTCGAGGTCGCCTCTGGGGAGGAGGCCCAGGCCGTCCACGCGGAGCTGCTGCGTCGCCGCGCGGAGGGCCTGCTCACCGTCCGCGAGATCGTCCCCGCCGCCCGCACGGTCCTCCTCGACGGCCTCGACGACCCGGCCCGGCTGGCTTCCGAACTCACCACCTCCGACGTACCCCCCGCTCCCCCACGCACGCGTGAGGTGATCGAACTCCCGGTGCGCTACGACGGCCCGGACCTCGCCGACGTCGCCGCGCTGTGGGGCGTTCCCGAGCGTGAGGTGGCCCGTATCCACGCGGCCACCGAGTTCCGCGTCGCCTTCTGCGGGTTCGCTCCCGGCTTCGGCTATCTCACCGGCCTCCCGGCCCGCTACGACGTGCCACGCCGGGCCACCCCGCGCACGGCCGTCCACGCCGGTGCCGTGGGCCTGGCGGGCCCGTACACCGGCGTGTACCCGCGCGCCTCGCCCGGCGGCTGGCAGCTGATCGGGACCACGACCGCGGTCCTGTGGGACCACACACGCGAGCCCGCCGCGCTGCTGTCGCCGGGCACGCGCGTGCGCTTCGTCCCGGTGGCGGACGTATGACCGACCGTGCCTTCGCCGTCGTACGGGCCGGGGCCCTGACCACCGTGCAGGACCTGGGACGGCCCGGACACGCGCACCTGGGGGTGCCGCGTTCCGGGGCGCTCGACGGGCCCGCGGCGGCGCTCGTCAACCGGCTGGTCGGCAACCCGCCCGAAGCGGCCGTCCTGGAGACGACCCTCAACGGCTGTGCCGTACGGCCTCGTTCAACGATCCTCGTGGCCGTCGGCGGTGCCCCCTGCCCGGTCACGGTGGACGGACGGCCCGTCGCCTGGGGAGCTCCCGTGCACGTGCCCGCCGGGGCGCTCCTGGACATCGGGACGGCCGTCTCCGGAGTACGGAGCTACGTCGCCTTCGCCGGTGGGGTCGGCGTCGAGCCGGTGCTCGGCAGCCGCTCCACGGACCTGCTGTCCGGGCTCGGGCCGGCGCCGCTGACGAACGGCGCCATACTGCCGCTGGGCTCCCCGATGAGCCTCCACGCGCGCGTGGACGTCGCCCCGCAGCCGCGCCCCCCGGTCGAACTCGTCCTGCGGGTGACCCTGGGGCCCCGCGACGACTGGTTCACGCCGGAGGCCGTACGCACGTTCACGTCACGCGCCTACCGGGTGTCCTCGGCGAGCAACCGCATCGGGCTGCGCACCGAGGGGCCCGCCCTGGAGCGGGCCCTTACCGGTGAACTCCCCAGCGAGGGCATGGTCCTCGGTGCCGTCCAGGTCCCGCCGGACGGCCGCCCGGTGGTGTTCCTCGCCGACCACCCGACCACCGGCGGCTATCCGGTGATCGCTGTCGTCCGCCCCACGGACCTCCCGGCGGCCGCGCAGGCGGTGCCCGGCACCCCGGTCCGTTTCGTGGCCGTACGCCGCCGCTGAGGCCCCGGACGCCCTATGCGGCGTCCGGCTGCTCCTGCTGCACGGACAGGGACGCCAGCGCCATCGACACGGCGTGGGACGCGCTCAGGTCGAGGCGCGCGCTCGTGCCCCGCGCGCGGTGGCGCATCTCGTCGGCGGCCAGCCTCAGGAGCTGCGGCAGCAGGTCGGTGCAGCGACGGGCCACCCACCCGGTGCCCGCGGTCGCCAGCCACAGCAGGCTGGCCGACCTGGTGGGCGTCGGGAACTCGGGCTCGGGCGACGGCGCGACCCCCGTGGCCACGCCCTCCTCGGTGAGCAACGCGTGGAACCGCAGCGCCAGTTGACGATGCCCACGCTCCCCGGGGTGCAGCCGGTCCGCGCTCCAGATCGCGCGGTCCATGATCCACGCACCCTCGGCCGCGTGCAGATGCACGGCCCCGTACCGCTCGGAGAGCGCGTGCACCACGGTGTTCACCGCCCGCTGCCGCCGGGCCAGCGGACGCGCCAGTGCGCCCGGGAGGCCGAGCATCGCGCCCGGGTCGGGCAGGCAGGCCGTGAGCAGGGTCGCGCCCTGCGCCGTGAAGGCCGCGTAGACCTCGTCGAGGCGGGCGGCCACGGCCTGGATGTCGAAGGTGCAGCGCAGGGTGTCGTTGACGCCTATGACGACGGACACGACGTCCGGGTTCAGGGCGAGCCCGGCGGGGGTCTGCCGTTCCAGCACGTCCCGCGACTGCGCCCCGCTGACCGCCAGGTTCGTGAACTCCACGGATTCCTCGGGCTGTTCGGCCAGCCCGTCGGCGAGCAGCGCGGCCCAACCGCGCCATGCCTCGCCGACGGGATCGCCCACGCCCTCGGTGAGCGAGTCACCGAGGGCGACGAAACGGACCGTTCTCATGCCACGCCTCCGGGCACGAACCGCCGTACCGGAACATCCGCGTCGTGGGCAGCGAGGAACGCGTCGACCGCCGTGTGCCAGCCGAAACACTCGGCACGCGTGCGTGCGGTCTCCCGCCGCTCCGCCTCGGAGCGTTCGAGCAGCATGTCCACGGCGTCCGCGAAGGCCCTCCCGTTGTCCGCGGCCGTGGCCCCGGCGGAACCGATGACCTCGGGCAGCGCGGACGAGGCGCTGGCCACCACGGGCGTGCCGCAGGCCATGGCCTCCAGCGCGGCGAGCCCGAAGGTCTCGGCGGGCCCCGGTGCCAGGCACACGTCCGCAGAGGCCTGGAGCGCGCCGAGCAGCCGCCGGTCGGAGACGTGCCCGAGGAAGGTGACCGGCAACCCCCGCTCCCGCGCCCGCTGTTCGAGCCGGGCCCGCAACGGGCCGTCCCCGGCGACCACCAGGACCGCCCGCCGCCCGCGCCGTACCAGCGCCTCCAGGGCGTCGAGCGCCGTGCCGGGCTTCTTCTCCACGGAGAGCCTGGTGCAGGTCACCAGCAGAACCTGGTCCACGCGCGCGTACTCCGCGCGCACCACCAGGTCCCGCAGCGCCGGACTGCGCCCCACCAGGTCGACGCCCAGAGGTGCCCGTACGACGTTGCGGGCGCCGATGCGGACGAACTCCCGCTCGGCGAACTCGGTGGTGCACACCACGCGCGCGTAGGTGTGCGCCGTACGGACGTTGAGGGCGTCGGCGGTGCGCCGGGACAAGTTCTCCGACAGGCCCCAGGTACGCAGGACGCCGTCGGCGGTCTCGTGGGACACCATCACGGCGGGGACGCGGGCCCGCCTGGCCCATTTGCCGGTCCAGCGCAGGGTCGTTCGGTCGGAGACCTCCAGGCGGTCGGGGGCGAGGTGTTCCAGGAGGCTGGCCACGCGCCGCTTGTCGGCGAGGACGCGGTAGCCGCCGGTGCCGGGGAGCAGCGGCCCGGGCAGGGTGATGACCCGGCCCTGCTCGGTCTCACGGTCGGTGTGGCGTTCGCCGGGCACGATGAGGACCGGATCGTGTCCGGCCTCCTTGAAGCCCTTGCCCAGCTCGCGCAGGGCGGTGCGCAGCCCCCCGGAGGAGGGGGCCACGAAGTTGGCGAGCCGCACGATCCGCAGTGACGCGGTGTTCATGCCGCCACCACCACCTTGCGCGCGGCGAGGACATCCCCGTAGTGCGCGATCAGCTGGTCGCCGACGGCCGCCCAGGTGCGGCCCTCGACCATGGCCCGCGCGGCGGTGCCGTACTCGGCCCGGAGCGCGGGATCGGCGGCCAGTGTCCGCACGGCGTCCGTCACGGCGGCCTCGTCGCGGGGCGGGAAGAGGAACCCGGTGCGGCCGTGGGCGACCAGGTCGAGCGGGCCGCCGGCGGCGGGCGCGACGACGGGGACACCGCTGGCCATGGCTTCCTGGACGGTCTGACAGAAGGTCTCAAAAGGTCCGGTGTGCACGAATATGTCCAACGAGGCGAAGATACGGGCGAGCTCGTCTCCGGTACGCCGACCGAGGAAGACCGCGCCCGGCAGCGCCTCGTCGAGGTGCGGCCGGCTGGGCCCGTCACCGACGACCACGACACGGACGCCCGGGAGTCCGCAGGCTCCGGCGAGGAGTTCGACCTGCTTCTCGGGGGCGAGCCGGCCGACGTAGCCGACGATCAGTTCGCCGTTCGGGGCGAGTTCGCGGCGCAGCGCCTCGTCCCGGTACTCGGGGCGGAAGCGCTCGGTGTCGACGCCACGGGGCCAGAGCCTGACCCGGGGCACGCCGTGCGCCTCCAGGTCGCCCAGGGCCGCGCTGGAGGGCGCGAGGGTGCGGTCGGCGGCGGCGTGGACGGAGCGGATGCGCCGCCAGGCGGTGGCCTCGCCCGCACCGACGTACGTACGGGCGTATCCGGCGAGGTCTGTCTGGTAGACGGCCACGGCGGGGATGCCGAGCCGGGCCGCGGCGGCCATGCCGCGGACGCCGAGGATGAACGGGCTGGCCAGGTGCACGATGTCGGCGCGGTGTTCGGTGATGGCCGCGGCGACGCGTCGGCTGGGGAGGGCGACGCGGACCTGGGGGTAGCCCGGGAGCGGTAGGGAGGGGACACGGATGACGGGGCACGGCGACTGGGCGTCGGGCCCGCTACCGGCCGAGGTGGCCGGCGCGACGACGAGCGGATGATGACCGCGATCCACGAGGTGCCGGGCGGTCTGGAGCGCGCAGTGGGCCACGCCGTTCACATCGGGGGGAAAGGATTCGGTCACGATGACGACACGCATACCCGTGTTGTCGCCGGACTGGACGTGGCCGCGTCAACGTGGATCTATGCGAACGGTGAACGTCCCATGAGCGTTGCGCTGCACACCCGAGCAGGTCAGACGGCGTCCATGCGCGTCTGACCCGCGGGTCATCCCACGTTCACACTGCGGGGGCGTCGGGCCCGATCCGGCTCCGTACGGCTGTCTGGACTTCCGCTTCCTCGGCCGGGTCGTCGGCGAGCCTGCGGAGCTGCTCCACGACGCGGGCGTCGGCGGTCTCGGCGTGCCGGGCGGCGATCTCGCGGGTGGTCTCCTCGCAGTCCCAGAGGCATTCGACGGCGAAGCCGGTGGGGTAGGAGGGGTCGGTGGCGGCCAGGGCCCGGGCGGCCCGGGTGCGCAGATGGGACGAGGCGGTCTCCCGGTACACATGGCGCAGGACGGGTGCGGCGCAGGCGATGCCGAGGCGTCCGGCGCCGTCGACGAGGGTCCAGAGGGTGGGGGCGTCGGGTCCTTCGCCCATGACGGCCTCCCTGAGGGCGCCGAGGACGAGGTCGCTGTCCTGGGCTCCGCCCCGGCAGGCGAGCATCCGTCCGGCGGCGGCGCCGAGCGGATCGGGGCGGCGGGCCCAGCCGCGGGCCTGGTCGACGGCGGCGACGGACCGCATCCGTTCGAAGGCGTCGACGGCGGCTTCCACGACGGGTGCCGGGCCGGTGGCCACCGCGCGCTCGATCAGCTGGAGGGCCTCGGGATCGTTGCTGTCGGCGAGATAGCGCAGGGCGGTGCAGCGGGCTCCCTCGCTGCCGTCCTTGGCGGCCTCGACGATCTCGGGCCGGTCCTCGGGGCCCGCCACGGCGGTGAGGCAGCGGGCGGCGGGGACGTGCAGCGCGGCTCCGCGTTCGAGGCCCTGCTGGGCCCACTCGAACACCGCTTGCACGCTCCACCCCGGACGGGGCCCGGTTGGTCGCATCTGGCGTTGCCAGAGGTCGAAGCAGCCCGCTTCCTGTGCGGCACGCACGCGCGTGGCGATCGATTCGCGCGGGTCCTCGGCCCACAGCCGCCAGGGCCGGGGTTCGAAGGCGTCGCGCACGGCGGTCGCCAGTTCGGCCTCGCCCTCGGGGTCGGCCGGGAACCGCGCCAGCACGGGAGCGGCGAGGGCGCGCAGGCCCGCGTCGTCGTCCCTGAGCGCCAGCTCGTCGAGCGCCCAGGCCCAATTGGCCCCGGAGGCCGCGTACCTGCGCAGCAGTTCGAGCGCGTCCAGCCTGCCGTAGGAGGCGAGGTGCCCGAGGACGGCGAGCGCGAGACCCGTACGTGACTCCTCGGTGTCGAGGACGTCCTCGGTGTCGAAGAGGTGGGCCTCGACGGCGTCCAGGTCGCCGTTCAGGTCGAGGTACAGGCGGGCGTAGTACAGGGAGCGGTTCTCCACCTGCCAGTCGTGGCGGGGGTCGCGCAGCACACAGTGGTTCAGTGCCGCGAGTGCCTCGGCACGGGGTGCGGTGAGCGCGTGCAGTGTGCCGTCGCCGCGGCCCCGCTGAAGCAGGCCGAGCAGCGTACCGCTGGGCGCTATGACCGGATCGAACATGGGAAACAGCCTCACATCAAGCGTCGACGCAACCGGGGGACGTGCACTACCTGGCCGCGTGACAACACGTCGGGGCGCCCGCCGTTTCCTGCTTGCTGTAGACCATTTTCCTCTGCCTCTCGTAGGTGGCCCATGCGGGCCGCAACTACGGCCCGCGCGGTGCGGCAACACCTGCCCAGCCATCGCGTCCGTAAATCACGACGTCATGATGACCCGGCAGTTCTCGATGCCGCGACCGAAATTTCGGGCGGCGCCGTGCTGCCTTCCCCCGTTTTCCCCCGTTTTCCTTGTCGTACCTGGTCAGAAGGCCCGTCTTTGCTGGCGACGGGCCGCGTGTCAGTGCGCGCCGAACAGCTCCAGCAGCTCGGCCTTGGCGAACATCCGGGCCGTGTCGACCGCCGACGGGGTGCCCGCGGCCGGATCGGCGCCGGCCTCCAGCAGGACCTCGATCACCTCTTGCTCGCCCTTGAAGACGGCTCCGGCGAGCGGCGTCTGGCCCCGGTCGTTGATCCGGTCGGCCTCGGCGCCCCGCGCCAGCAGGGCCCGTACGGCGTCGGCGTGCCCGTGGTACGCGGCGAGCATCACCAGGGAGTCGCCGCGGTCATTGGTGAGATTGGCCGGGACGCCCGCGTCCACGTACGCGACCAGCGCCTCGGTCCCGCCCTGGCGGGCCAGGTCGAAGATCTTGGTCGCGAGCTCCACGACCTCGGGGTCGGGGGCTTCACTCATCGGCCTGACCGCCTCTCACTAGTACGGGTGAATCGCCAGCGTACTGGCTCCGCAGACACATGACCGGCCCCCTCCGCGGCAAAGATCACCACCGGGCCCGACACAGGTGAAACCCCTGCTCAGAGGGCCCGAATACGCTCCACCATTCGAGGGAAATTCGCCGAAATTCACCCACTTGCACCTTTTATCGTATGGATACATCCTGTGATCCTGGAACAACTCATGGTGACTGTCCCCACGAACCAGGAGAGCTCAAATGATCCTGTCCATGTCAGGCGTCGTCCTTCTCGGCATCATCGTCTTCCTCTTCTTCAAGAAGGACGGACTCAAGGCCTCCCACGCCCTGGTGGCCGCACTCTTCGGCTTCTACATGGCCAGCACGGCCATCGCGCCCAGCATCAAGGCCGGCGGCGAGAGCCTGGCGAGCCTCCTCGGCGGAATCAAGTTCTGACGTCCCCACCCGTACGGACCTTCAGGAGACAGCAGTGGCCCGGCGCCCCCTCCCCCGCATCCTGAGCAACGGCACCGCCCAGATCGCCCGGAGCCGGGAGCTGGCCCGGACGGCGGCCGACAGCGCCACCGATGTCCTCCATCCGCTGATCACGATCACCCGGGGTCTGCGCCGGCTGGCATCCGCCGGCCGGCGCAGATGGGCCGAGACCCCCAAGGACAAGCGCGGGCCGCTGCTTTTCCTGGTGGCCTCGGTGATCCTGGTCGTGGCCCTGGTCCCGTACGGCCCGCTGCTCGCCGCCATCACCCTGATGGCGGCGGCGGCATGGCAGGGCCGGGACCGCACCCCGCCGGCGCCCGAAGGGCCCGACGAGTCCCAGACCCAGCGCCTCCAGTCCCTCTACGAGGCGCTGGTGCCCTACTTCTCGGCCGCCGAGGACCCGGCTCCCTTGTTCGCCCACGGCGGCGACTGGGAGAAGGCCTTCCCCGCCTACGAGTTCGACGGCGGGGGCCGGATCTCCCATCTGGTCGTCCGCTATCCGGCGTACTTCACCGACGGCGAGGCCGACTCCCGCGCGCGGATCGAGCAGCTGCTCACCGCGAAGTCCGGCCGCGGCCGGGAGTACCACTTCGCGTGGGACGAGGAGGGCAACCAGCTCACGATCGGCGTCCTCGCCCCGCTCCCCACCGACATCGCCGCCCAGCGCTTCGTCACCGCCCCCGGCGAGACCATCCTGGGCTTCACCGACCCGACCCAGGTCCACCGCACCCTCCCCCTCACCCACGGCGAGGAACAGCGCGACGTCCCGCCGGTCGTCTGGCGCACCGGCATCCGCTCCACCGAGCCGAACCTGCTGGTCATGGGCCAGCCCGGCAGCGGCACCTCCACCCTGCTGCGCTCGATCGCCCTCCAGGCGCTCCAGTACGGCGACGTCCTGATCGTCGAGGGCGGCGGCACCGGCGAGTACGCGTGCCTGACCGGCCGGGACGGCGTCCTCGCCGTCGAGTGCGGCCTGGCCGGCGCACTGGCCAGCCTGGAGTGGGCCTCCCAGGAGACCGAACGCCGACTGATCGCGGCCAACCGCGCCCGCCAGTCGGGCCACCCGGCACCGGACGACACCAGGCGCCCCCTGTGGATCATCCTGGACCGCCCGAGCGCCTTCGCCCACGTGGCGACGGCCGACGGCTACAAGGACCCCCAGTCCCTGCTCCAGGTCCCCCTCCGGCACGGCCGCGCGGCCAATGTGACGGTGGTGGTGGCCGACCAGTTCGACAGCGCGGACACCCTCAGCGACGCCGTACGACAGCACACACGCGCGCGTGTCGTCCTCGGCCCCGCCACCGCCGCGCAGTTGGAGGCGGTCCTGGGCGCTCCCCCGCACACCACGCCGATCGCCCAGGTCCCCCCGGGCCGCGGCTACGCCCGCCTGGGCAACGGCCCGGTCCACCGCCTCCAGGTCCCGGCGACCCCGGACCCGTACGACGACGCGACGAACGACGCGCACCGCCAAGCGGTCCTCGCCCTGCTCCCGCCGCGCACGACACCGGCGGACGCGGAGGAGACGGTAGCGACAGAAGCGGTGGTGGAGGCCGCCGTGGCGGAGACTTCGTAACAGCCCGGGGTCGGTGCGGGCGGCCGGGAGTCGCCCGCCCGCACCGAACCCGGGTACGTCTTTTCTCGCCTACGCCACGAACGTGCGTGGCGACTCTCCGCCCCCGGTGACCCCGTTCTCCACCAGCCGGGCCGCCGCAGCCAGCCGTACCGCCGCCTCCTCGGCCACCGCGCCGCCCACGGTGAACGGCAGCCGCACATACCCCTCGAAGGCGCCGTCGACGCCGAAACGCGGCCCGGACGGCACCCGGACCCCGACGCGCTCCCCCATCTCGGCGAGGCGTGAGCCCGACAGCCCGCCCGTGCGCACCCACAGCGTGAGCCCACCCTTGGGCACCTCGAACTCCCAGTCGGGCAGCTCCCGCCGTACCGCCGCGACCAGCGCGTCCCGGTTCTCGCGGGCCTGTGCGCGCCGGATGTCGACCGCCTGCTCCCAACCGCCGGTGCTGAACAGCCAGTTGACGGCGAGTTGCTCCAGGACGGGGGTGCCGAGGTCGGCGTAGGCGCGGGCGGAGACCAGGCTGCGGATCACGTCGGGGGCCGCGCGGACCCAGCCGATGCGCATGCCCGCCCAGAAGGCCTTGCTGGCGGAGCCGACGGTGATCACCGTCGAACCGGCCGGGTCGAAGCCGCAGACGGGACGCGGCATGTCGACGTCGTCGTCCAGCCACAGCTCGGTCATCGTCTCGTCGGCGACGAGCACGGTGCCGGCCGAGCGGGCCGCGTCCACGAGGCGTCGGCGCTGGTCGTCGTCGGCGAGGGCGCCGGTCGGGTTGTGGAAGTCGGCGACGACGTACGCGAGCCGGGGCGCCGCGTCGCGCAGCACCTGACGCCAGCGGTCCATGTCCCAGCCGGAGAGCCCGTCGGCCATCGCCACGGGCACCAGCCGCGCGCCCGCCTCCCGCATCAGCTGAAGGATGTTGGCGTACGAGGGCGACTCGACGGCGACCCGCTCGCCGCGCCCCGCGAAGAGATGACAGATGGCGTCGATGGCGCCCATCGCGCCGGTCGTCACCATGATCTGCTCGGGCATGGTCGGAATCCCGCGCAGGGTGTACCGCTCGGCGATCATCGCGCGCAGCGCGGGCAGCCCGGCCGGATAGTCGCCGTGCGTGTGGGCGTACGGCGGAAGCTCCTCCAGGGCGCCCTGCACGGCCCGGGTGAGCCACGGCTCAGGCGCGGGCAGGGAGGCGCAGCCGAGGTCGATCACCGAACCGAGGGCCTCCGGGGGCAACGGTTCCAACCCGCGCGCGGGGAGCGGGTTTCCGGCCGGTACGGCGGTCCAGCTGCCTGCCCCGCGCCGCGACTCCAGGAACCCTTCGGTGCGCAACGCCTCGTAGGCGGCGGCGACCGTGGTCCGGCTGACGGACAGCGCGAGCGCCAACTCCCGCTCGGCGGGCAGCCGGGCGGCCACCGGGACGCGCCCCTCCAGCACGAGCAGGCGGATGCCGTCCGCGAGCGCGCGATAGGCGGGCGGCCGGCGGGTGCCGGGTCCGGCCGGCCGGTCCTGCTGGGAGTTGAGCAGCCGGGCGAGCTGCGCGGCGCCCATCGCCGAGGTCCACTGCGCCATGGAAACCAGTCCACCTTCCCGGAATTGGCCATGGATGGCATTCGTTCTCAAGCCACAGAGTGCCATGTGTCAGGCCACTACCACCACCAAGGAGCCCCCTTGTCCACACAGAGCCGCCTCGGACGACGGTTGGCCCAGCTGTACGTCGGACTCGCGCTCTACGGCGCCAGCTCGGCGCTGCTGGTGGTGTCGGGCCTGGGCCTGGAGCCCTGGAACGTGCTGCATCAGGGTCTCGCCGAACTCACCGGCCTGACGATCGGCGTCGTCTCGATCATCGTGGGCGCGGCGGTGCTGCTCCTGTGGATCCCGCTGCGCCAGCGCCCGGGGCTGGGCACGGTCTCCAACGTGTTCGTGGTCGGCCTGGCCATGGACGGCACCCTCGCGCTGGTGCCCGACGCGCACGGCCTGGCCGTACGGATTCCGCTGCTGCTGGCGGCCATCGTGCTCAACGGGGTCGCCACCGGGCTGTACATCTCCGCGAGCTTCGGACCGGGCCCGCGCGACGGGCTGATGACCGGGCTGCACCGGCGCACGGGCCGCTCGATCCGCCTCATACGGACGGTGATCGAGGTCGCGGTCGTGGCCACCGGCTTCACACTCGGCGGCACCGTCGGTATCAGCACCCTGCTGTACGCCCTGGCGATCGGCCCGCTCGCCCAGCTGTTCCTGCGCGTGTTCGCCGCCCCGTCGGCATCCGGCGGCAGCACGGTCGTAGCCACCGGGTCACCGGAACGGGCGATACTGCCCCGGTGACCACGCTCATACGTCATCCGTACCTCGACCACCCCGGCCCCATCCCCTTCGCCCACCGGGGCGGCGCGGCGGACGGCCTGGAGAACACCGTGTTCCAGTTCCGCCGCGCGGTGGAGCTGGGCTACCGGTACATCGAGACCGACGTCCACGCCACGGCGGACGGGAAGCTCGTCGCCTTCCACGACGAGACCCTGGACCGGGTGACCGACGGCGCCGGCCGGATCGCGGACCTCTTCTGGTCGGACGTGAGCCACGCGCGCGTGGCGGGCAAGGAACCGGTGCCCCTCTTCGAGGAACTGCTGGAGACGTTCCCCGAGGTGCGCTGGAACGTCGACATCAAGGCGGAGCCGGCGCTCCGCCCCCTCCTGGACCTCCTGGAGCGCACCGACTCCTGGAACCGCGTCCTCGTCGGCTCCTTCTCAGAGAAGCGCGTGGTCCGCGCCCAGCACCTGGCCGGTCCCCGCCTGGCCACGTCGTTCGGCACGCGCGGGGTGCTGAACCTGCGGCTGCGCTCCTGGGGCGCGCCTCTGCCGGTACGCCGCTCGGCGGTCGCCGCACAGGTGCCCGAGGAGCAGTCGGGCGTCCCCGTGGTTGACCGGCGCTTCGTCAGCGCCGCCCACGCGCGCGGGGTGCAGGTCCACGTGTGGACCGTCAACGAGGCCGATCGCATGCACCGGCTCCTTGACCTGGGAGTGGATGGCATCATGACCGATCACATCGACACACTGCGCGAGGTCATGGTGGAGCGGGGCGTCTGGGCCTGAGCCCCCGGGGCGACGCGTGCACGGGGAAGCGAGGGCACGGGTGGGTACCGACACCCTGCGGTCACAGCCGGCCGACGAGGCCGCAGAGCGGCGGCGCGAGCAGCGCGGCTGGTACTTCTACGACTGGGCCTGCTCCGTCTACTCGACGAGCGTGCTCACCGTGTTCCTGGGCCCATATCTGACGTCGGTCGCGAAGTCGGCGGCGGACCCGGACGGCTTCGTGCATCCCCTGGGGATACCGGTCCGGGCGGGGTCCTTCTTCGCCTACACGGTCTCCGCGTCCGTCATCGTGTCGATCCTCGTCATGCCCCTCGCGGGCGCGGCGGCCGACCGCACGGGCCGCAAGAAACCCCTCCTGGCGCTCGCCGCCTATGTGGGCGCGACCGCCACCACGGGCCTGTTCTTCCTGGACGGCGACCGCTATCTGCTCGGCGGCTTCCTGCTGATCGTCGCCAACTCGTCGGTGGCCGTCTCGATGGTGGTCTACAACTCCTACCTTCCGCAGATCGCCCCTCCGGAGGAGCGCGACGCGGTCTCCTCCCGGGGCTGGGCCTTCGGCTACGCGGCGGGCTCCCTGGTCCTCGTCCTGAACCTGATCCTGTTCACCGCCCACGACTCCTTCGGCCTCTCCGAGTCGATGGCCGTACGCATCTGTCTCGCCTCGGCCGGCATCTGGTGGGGCGCCTTCACCCTCGTACCGCTGAAACGGCTGCGTGACCGCGGCCGCACGCCGTCCGAGGCACCGACGGCTCAGGGTTGGCGGCAGCTCGCGGCGACCGTCCGGGACATGCGCGGCAAACCGCTCACGCTGTCCTTCCTGTTCGCCTACCTGATCTACAACGACGGCATCCAGACGGTGATCTCCCAGGCATCCGTGTACGGCTCCGAGGAGCTGGGCCTGAGCCAGTCCACGCTCATCACGGCCGTCCTGATGGTCCAGGTGCTCGCGGTGGCCGGCGCGCTCGGCATGGGGCGACTCGCCCGGACCTACGGGGCCAAGCGGACGATTCTCGGCTCGCTCGTCGCGTGGACGGTGACGCTGGCCGCCGGGTACTTCCTACCCGCCGGCGCGCCCGTCTGGTTCTTCGTGCTGGCCGCCGGGATCGGCCTCGTCCTGGGCGGCAGCCAGGCGCTGTCCCGGTCCCTGTTCTCCCATCTGGTGCCGCCCGGGAAAGAGGCCGAGTACTTCTCGGCGTACGAGATGAGCGATCGGGGCATGAGCTGGCTGGGCCCCCTTCTGTTCGGGGTGACCTACCAGCTGACCGGAAGTTATCGGGACGCGATCATCTCCCTGGTGGTCTTCTTCGTGATGGGATTCGTGCTGCTCGCGCGGGTTCCAGTGGCGCGGGCGATCAGCGACGCGGGGAATCCTCTTCCCGAGAGGATTTAGCGCTGGAGGCGAAAGGGCGGTAGTGTACGCGTTTGGCCTGCCTGGCGTACCGTTACTGCGCGTCAAAGATGACGAATCGCTAGGTGACATCTGCTAGTAGATGTGACAAACCGGGCGCTGGTGGGTACAACAAGGGGCGGCTACGACGGCGACGCATGACCCCGTACGGGAATCTTTACCGCCGACCGGACGTTGACCGGATGACGACGACAGCGACACCTGTCCTGTGGGCGACAAGCCCGGGAGGCACGATTCATGAGTGAGCGAGCTCTTCGCGGCACGCGCCTCGTGGTGACCAGCTACGAGACGGACCGCGGTATCGACCTGGCACCACGCCAGGCCGTGGAGTACGCATGCGAGAAGGGACATCGCTTTGAGATGCCCTTCTCGGTCGAGGCGGAGATTCCGCCGGAGTGGGAGTGCAAGGTCTGCGGGGCCCAGGCACTCCTGGTCGACGGCGACGGCCCTGAGGAAAAGAAGGCCAAGCCCGCGCGTACCCACTGGGACATGCTGATGGAGCGGCGCACCCGCGAGGAACTCGAAGAGGTCCTCGAGGAGCGTCTTGCCGTTCTCCGCTCCGGCGCGATGAATATCGCGGTTCACCCGAGGGACAGCCGCAAGTCGGCCTAGTCCTGAAGGTGCGGAGCGGTTCTACCGCACGACCGAGTACAAGCAAGTAAGCGCGGGCGCCGTACGAACCTGTACGGCGCCCGCGCTTTTGCGTGCCTGCGACCGGGTCAGCGGGTGAGTGGGGGACGCGGGCCCTGAGGGGCGTCGCTGCCGGGCTCGTCCCGGATGACCTCGCCCTGGACGACCTTGCCGTCCGGGCGGTGCATACGGGCCTGCTGGAAGGCGTCTCCCAGGGTGCCTGGGGCCGCCTTGCCGAGCTTCCGCTCGACCACGCGCTCCGCGTAGCGTCCCAGGGCCTTCTGGACCGGCGGGACCAGCAGGAGCAGGCCCAGGGCGTCCGAGATCAGACCGGGGATCATCAGCAGCAGACCGCCGAGCATCATCAGGCCGCTGCCACCGCCGCTGGCGGGGGCGGTGCCCTGCTGCACGGCCTGGCTCAGGTTCTGGAAGGCCCGCCGGCCCGCCCGCTTGATCACCACGGCGCCGAGCACGAACCCGGCGAGCAGCAGCAGGAAGACCGTAAGCCCGCTCGACGCGCCCGCGACCACCGTCAGCAGCCAGATCTCCAGCACCAGCCACACGGCGATGCCCAACGGCAGGAACGTACGCAGCCGGGAACGCGGAGGCCGGGCGGCGGAGGATGGGGTGGGTACGCCAGTCGTCATACGTCCAGTGTGCCTGGGCCCGGCTCAGGGCGGGATAAGCGGACGATCAACGAGGCCTGTGAAGTCGTAGGGCTACGGCTGTGAAGGCTTTCTCCCGGGGTTCGCGCGGCCGCGGAGCTTGCCGACGCGCTCGCCCACGCCCCATGTCGTGACCCGCCACAGGGCCTCTACGAGGATGTCGCGGCTCATCTTGGAGTCGCCGAGTTCGCGCTCCACGAAGGTGATGGGGACCTCGACGACGTGGTAGCCGGCTCTGACGGCTCGGCGGGCCAGGTCGACCTGGAAGCAGTAGCCCTGGGAGGCCACGTCGTCCAGGCCGAGGCCTTCGAGGGTCTCGCGGCGGAAGGCGCGGTAGCCGCCGGTGATGTCGCGCAGCGGCAGGTCGAGGGCCACGCGCGAGTAGAGGCTGCCGCCGCGGGAGATGAACTCGCGGGACTTCGGCCAGTTCACCACCCGGCCGCCGGGCACCCAGCGGGAGCCGAGCACCAGGTCCGCGCCCTTGAGCGCGGTGAGCAGCCGGGGCAGCTCCTCGGGCTGGTGGGAGCCGTCGGCGTCCATCTCGATGAGGACGCCGTAGCCGTTGTCCATGCCCCAGTGGAAGCCCGCCAGATAGGCGGCGCCGAGGCCTTCCTTGCCCTTGCGGTGCAGCACCTGGACCTGTTCGTCCTCGGCCGCCAGCTCGTCGGCCAGCTTGCCCGTGCCGTCGGGGCTGTTGTCGTCCGCCACGAGGACATGAGCCTCGGGGACCGACTGCCGCACCCGACCGACGATGGACTTGATGTTCTCCGCCTCGTTGTAGGTCGGGATGATCACCAAGGCCTTGCCGAGCGGGCCGAACTTCCGCCCCTGGGCCTGTGCCGCGAGGGCTCCGTCGCCGTCGTTCACTGCTGCCCCTTCATGTCCGTACGCAGGCGTCCACCATAGTGGCCGCGGCCTGGCATGACGTGCCACGTCGTTCGTACGGCGGTGTCGATTCGACAAGAACGGGGTAAGAACGTCCTTTTCGGTGAATACGTGCTGCGGATGGGGGCCCGGCGCCCTTCGGGCCGACCTGGGACCCGCCGGCTGCGGGTCGACCAAAGCCGTTGTCTACTGGACGTCCGGGCCCCACCCGGGTCACACCAGCCGACCGGCCGGAACGTTCCCTCGCCGTGGCGCGGGCGCTGAGCCTGGCTCCCAGTGGCGGTGCCCGGTACGGCACACCGTCCCTGACCCAGCGGCGCTGCGGCGATTGCTCGGAGGTTCCCCGGTCGGGCGTCCGGTGGTGGACTCGGACGAACCTACCGGCCCCCTGCGCCTGCCTGTCAACAGTCGTTTGACCTGGCCTTTCCCCCTCAACCGGCTGGTCAGGGCCGAGGATGCGCAGGTCGCGCGACGGAGCGGCGGCCACGGATCGGGGGCACGCCACCCCGGGAGATCACTCGCCCGGCCGTACGAACACCGTCCGTCCGCCCACGACGGTGCGCAGGCAGACGGGAAGGTCGCCGCCCGGTGTCAGGTCGGGCAGTCCGGGTGTGCCGGAGCGCGGGTCGGTCGACCAGCGCGCGACCCGGTCGTCGGGCGCCTGCACGACCAGGGCGTCGGTCCGCCAGACGGCGTAGTCGGCGGGTGCGCCCGGGACCAGAACACCCGCGTCGTCCCGTCCTACGGCCCGCCAGCCGCCCCGCGTATGGGCGGTGAACGCGGCCCGTACGGAGACCCGGTGTTCGGCCGTCCGGTGGAAAGCGGCGGCGCGGACCGTCCCCCACGGGTCGATCGGGGTGACCGGGCTGTCCGAGCCGAAGGCGAGGGGCACGCCGGCCCGCAGCAGGGCCGCGAAGGGGTTCAGGGCGCGCGCCCGCTCCAGGCCGAGCCGCTGGGCGTACATGCCGTCCTCGCCGCCCCACAGCGCGTCGAAGGCGGGCTGTACGGAGGCGGTCAGGCCCAGCTCGGCGAAGGCCGCGATGGTCTCCGGGGTGAGCATCTCGGCGTGTTCGACGCGGTGGCGGGCGGCGCGGACGCGGCCCTGGCCGACCTTCTCGGCGGCTGCCCGGAAGCCGTCGACCACCGCGGTCACGGCGGCGTCCCCGATGGCGTGGAAGCCCGCCTGGAGGCCCGCCTCGGTGCAGGCGACGACATGGGCGGCGACGGCGTCCACGTCGAGGTAGGCGATGCCGGTGTGCCCGGCGTCGGTGTACGGCTCGTGCAGACAGGCGGTGTGCGAGCCGATGGAGCCGTCGACGAAGAGGTCCCCCGCCGCTCCTACGGCGCCCAGCTCCCGCGCCTTCGCCACGTCCTCCTCGGCCCAGTAGCCGACAACACGCGGCCCGGGCTCCTCGGCGGCCAGCCGCAGCAGGCCCGTGAAGTCGTCCTCGGAGGAGATCTCCGGCCCCGCGCACTCGTGGACCGAGCCGACGCCCAGGGACGCCGCGTGGGCGAGGGCGGTCCGCTGGGCCTCGACGCGCTGCTCCGGCGTGATGGCGGCGAGCGCGGTGGCGCGGACGGCGTGGTGGGCGTCGGCCGTGAGGGGGCCGTCGGTCGCGTCGAGGCCGGGGACGAGGTCGAGCAGGGCCGTGGTGACGACCGCGGAGTGGACGTCGATGCGGGAGAGGTAGAGCGGGCGTCCGCCGGTCGCCGCGTCCAGTTCGGCGCGGGTCGGCGGGCGGCCCCCGGGCCAGCGGGCGGCGTCCCAGCCGTGGCCGAGCAGAACGCGGTCGGCTGGGCGGGCGGCGGCGAAGTCCCGGACGAGGGACAGGGCCGCCTCCAGGGAGGGCGCGTCGGACAGGTCGAGGCCGGTGAGCGCGAGGCCGGTGGCCGTCGTGTGCACGTGTGCGTCGGTGAACGCCGGGGTGACCAGCGCGCCGTCCAGGTCGACCACCTCGTCGACGCCGTCCGCGAAGGCGTCGGCGGCGCCCTCGGAGCCGACCCAGGCGACCTGGCCGCGCTCCACGACCATCGCGGTCGCGAAGGGGTCGGCGGGACTGTGCACTTCGCCGCGGCGGAGCAGGACGGTTGACGGCTCGGGGGTGCGCTCACTCATGGGGAACAGTCTCGCGCCTCACCGGCGCCGCCCCGAACGCAGGTCCGTCAGATGCGGGGCGGGCGTGCCTCGTACGGCGTCGAGAGCACCACCGTGGTCCGGGTCGAGACGCCGGCCAGGCCGCGCAGCCGGGCCAGCAGCTCCTCCAGTTCGTGCGGGGTGGAGACCCGCACCTTGAGGATGTAGTTCTCGTCGCCCGCGACGCTGTGGCAGGCCTCGATCTCGGGGACGTCGGAGAGGCGGTCCGCGATGTCGTCGGGGGCGCTGGGGTCGAACGGTTTCACCGAGATGAAGGCGGTCATGGGCAGGCCCACCGCCTCCGGGTCGACGACCGCGGCGTACCCGCGGATGACGCCCCGCTGCTCCAGCCGGCGCACCCGTTGGTGCACGGCCGACGTGGACAGGCCCGTGGCCTTGCCCAGGTCTGTGTAGCTCATCCGCCCGTCCTTGACGAGCAGCTGCACGATTTGTCGGTCCAGCTCCTCCATGACGCAAGAACCTACAGTGCAGCTGATCTCCACCGATACCTCGGCGGCGCAGGTCATACCCGGTTCGTGATGTGGCGGAGGGCGGCTCGTGAGCCTGCCGGGGACAAAACCGCCGCCTCGGGCATCTGCGGGCGGCATGTGACGAACGCCACAGGCCCCGGACGGTCTCCGTGATGGTCTCGTGATTACCGCGGAGACGGGACGGGAAGTGCTTGCTGTGGTCGAGGCCGCAGTGCCTTCACGGCCCAGCCCAGTAGGGGGAGAACCCATGCAGAGTCTTAAGCGCCCTGGACGCACCGCGCCCAAGCGGCCGCAGCTCGTCGTCGACTCCGAGCCGGAGGGCGTCGAATCCGATGATTTCGACGCCGATGAGCTCGACGCGTACGACACCTTCGAGATGTACCGGGTGATCTGCCCGGACTGCGTGCAGCCCATCGCGCTCCTCGCGGACGAGGCGGTCCTGCCTGAGCACGCGCTGTGCGCCTCGCCGTGGAACCCGTTCGGGCTGACGGTCTGCGCCGGTACGGGCCGCAAGGCGGCCGACGCCCGGTCCGCCGACGAGTCCGCGGAGCCCCAAGAGCAGGACACCGCGCTGCTGTTGACGCTCCCTCAGGGCCTCGACTGGCGGACGCAGCCGTTCTCGCACGTCGGCGGACCGAGCTCGCGCCCGATGCGCGTGCCGGACATGCGCCGCGCCGCCTGAGCGCACTCGCTCAACCCCAGTAGCTGCCCTGCACCATGGCCCGCAGACTGCCGTGGTGCAGGATCAGTGTGTCCGGGTCCGCCGGGACGGCCACCTCGCCGAAGTGCACCTGGCGGTAGGCGATACGGAGCATCACGATCGCGTGCCGCAGGGCCGCGTACAGGGTGTAGAAGTCCATGTCCCGCGGGGTGTGGCCGGTGAGTTCGGCGTACCGGGCCTCCACCCGGTCCCGGCGGAAGAACTCCGGCAGGCCCGGCTGGCCGAAGGCGACCGTCAGGTCCTGGAAGAAGCGGTGCAGATAGACGGTCCAGCCGAGGTCCACCTCGCGCGGGGCCGGGGCCGCCATCTCCCAGTCGAGGACGGCGACGGGGTCGAACCCGTCGTAGACGACGTTCCCGATGCGCGCGTCGCCCCAGTTGAGGACCGGTTCGCCGGGGTCGGCCGGCCAGAGTTCCGCGAGCCGGTCGAAGGCGCTCTCGATGAGCGGTGAGCGGGCGAGACCGTCAACCACCCAGTCGTAGTACGCGCGTTGGGATGCGACGTGGCGGTGGAGGGCGTCGCCGTCGCCCGGGAGGGTGAGGAACTCGGCCTCTCCCAGCGGGACTTGGTCGTGGAGGCGGGCGACGATCCCGACCGAGGCGGCCTCCAGATGTTCCCGCTCCGCGTCGGTCGCCGCGTGCAGCCAATTGCCCTCGTACGTATACGGCATGACGTCCGGCGGTACGCGTCCCTCGGCGCGCGCCATGACGAAGAACGGCGCGCCGAGCGGGCCGGGGTCCTCCTCCAGCCAGCGCACCTCGGGTACCGGGAGGTCCGTCCGCTCGGCGACCAGGCGCATCGTGCGGAACTGGCGCGGCATGTCGTAGACCGGGAAGACGGTGTACGCCGCCGGGTCCGCCGCGAGTCTCAACGCGCAGGCGCGGAGCGGGGGTTCGGAGTGGTCGATGTCGAAGAGCAGGGTCTCGCTGGACATGCCGTTCGAGGCGGGGACCCTGACGTCCACGGCCTTGGCGCCGGGCAGGCGGGTGTCGAGCCAGGCGGTGAGGCGGTGGGCGAGTTCCTCGGGGTCACGGGTGGTCGTGCGGGGGCGGGGTGCCGTCGCCATGTCTCAACTCCCCTACGGTGCTACCGAGTCGAAGCCGGTGAAGCCGCTCGGGTCGTGGCGGCCGAAAGAGCCGTGCTCGAAGATGCCGTGGCCGACCCGGCCGTCCAGGCGGAAGCGGGCCGCGTGGTCGGTGACGCCGTAGGCGGCGAGCGGGGCGGGCCGGGTGAGGTCGTAGGTGCGCGTGTCGGTCCAGGCGCGGCCGCGCCACGTGCCGTGTTGCCAGTCGTCGGCGGGTGGATAACCGGCGCCGGTCGCCAGCGGTGAGGAGGTCAGGATCTCGACGTCGAGTTCCTGCGGTTTGCGTGCGTCGCCGAGGTGGACGAGGGCCCGCTCGGGGTGGCGAGTACCGGAGCGGTAGGTGATCTCGGCCTGGGGCCAGCCGAGTTGGCGGTCTCGGTGGCCGGGGCGGACGACGGTCGCCTCGTTCAGGGTGCGGTAGCCGTCGGCGTCCTCCTGGACGATGACCATGAGGAAGCGGTCCTCGAAGCGGACCGGGCACCAGATCCAGTGGAAGCCCTCGGTCGGGTGGTCCTCGGCGAGCCTGCCGCCTTCCTCGCCGGGGATCGGCCGCACGCCCCAACTCCGGTCACGGGTGCCGGTCCAGCCGTTGGCGGAGACCCGGAACTCCTCGTCACCGGCGCGGATCACACCCTCCACACCGCCCGCCTGGACGAAGCGGCGCCCTTCGAGGGTGAGCCGGTCGCCGCGGTACTGGACGTGGTGGGGTTCCCAGAGGGCGGGGAACTCGGCCGTCCAAGTGAGGTCGCACCAGAGGGAGTTGTCCTCGCAGCGCAGGCGCAGTCGGCGCAGGGGCTCCTCCACCTCTATGCGCAACGGGCCTACGGCGAGCTCCATGCGGTCGTCGCCGAGGGCGTCCGAGGCGCGGACCGCGTGGAGTACGTCTCCGGTGCGGAGGGTCGCGTAGGCGTCGATCACCCCGACGTTGGGGTAGACGCCGAGGCCGAGGATGAGCAGGGCGCGGCCCTCGTGGTCGAACACGTGGAAGATGCAGCGGTCGTAGGCGTTCCGGTCGCCGGTCGCGACGTGCTTCATCGACAGGGGGACCTGGTGCACGGGGTACTCGTCGAGGGGCACGGGACGGTCGTCTGCCACGGCTAACCTCCCCTGGGGACAGTGGAGGTGACGGTACGTCAGGTCGGGTGCGGTAGCCAGACCCGGAACCCGTACGCCGGTGAACGCACGCTCGATTACCCGCGCCGGTGACCTGTCGACGGGCCCTTACGTTGCCCTGGTATGACCCCCACCTATGCGCCGACCGGGCGTCAGCGCCGGATCTTCGTCCCCGTACCCGCAGAATCGGTTCCCCCGGCGCCGCCGCAGCCCCAGGACCCGCCCATCTACCGTGATCTCATGCGGAGTTGGGCCGACCGGGGCCGCACCCTGCCGGGGCGTCACGACCCGGAGTGGGCGCGGCTGGCGGCGCCGCCGGTGGGGTCCGCCCGCTGGATCAGGGCGGAGGGGGCCAACGGCGCCTGAACGGCGACGGGCGCCGCGTCCGCGGCCCGAGCCTCCGGACAGGCCCCAGGCGTCAGCCGGTTCGGTGGGCTTCGGGACCCGCCAAATGACGGGCGATGACCATCCGTTGGATCTGGTTCGTGCCCTCGACGATCTGCAGGACCTTGGCCTCGCGCATGTAGCGCTCGACCGGGAAGTCCGCGGTGTAGCCGTAGCCGCCGAGGACCTGGACGGCGTCGATGGTGGCCTTCATCGCGGTGTCGGTGCAGTGCAGCTTGGCCATGGCGGCCTGTTTGGCGAACGGGCGGCCGGCGTCGCGCAGCCGGGCCGCCGCGAGGTAGAGCGCGCGGCCCGCCTCGATCTGGGTGGCCATGTCGGCGAGCATGAAGCGCAGGCCCTGGAAGTCGGAGATCGGGCGCCCGAACTGCCGCCGGTCGCTCGCGTAGGCCACCGCCTCGTCAAGTGCCGCTTGGGCCAGGCCGATTGCGCAGGCCGCGATGCCGAGCCGGCCGGAGTCCAGTGCGGACAGGGCGATCGCGAAGCCCTGGCCCTCCTCGCCGAGGCGGCGCTCGTCGGGGACGCGGACGCCGTCGAAGTGGACCTGGGCGGTGGGCGAGCCCTTCATGCCCATCTTCTTCTCCGGCGCCGCGCCGCTCAGGCCGGCCGCGTCGCCGGGCACCAGGAAGGCGCTGATCCCGCGCGGGCCGTCCTCACCGGTGCGGGCCATGACCGTGTAGAAGTCGGCGATGCCGCCGTGCGTGATCCACGCCTTCGTGCCGTCGATCACCCAGTCGTCGCCATCCCTCACCGCTTTCGTGCGCAGGGAGGCCGCGTCGGAGCCGGAGGACGGTTCGGAGAGGCAGTAGGCGCCCAGCAGTCCGCCACCGAGCATCGCGGGCAGGTGCTCGACCTGCTGCTGCTTGGTGCCGTAGTTGGCCAGCGCGTGGCAGGACAGGGAGTGGACGCTGACGCCGAGGCCGACCGTGAGGCGGGCCGCGGCGAGCTCTTCGAGGACCTGGAGGTAGACCTCGTACGGCTGGTCGCCGCCGCCGTACTCGGAGTCGTACGGGAGGCCGAGCAGTCCCGACCGGGAGAGCAGGGTGAAGACCTCGCGCGGGAAGTGTCCGGCGTCCTCTTCCTCGGCCGCTCCGGGGGCGATCTCGCGCTGTGCGATGTCGCGGGCCAGCGAGATCAGATCCCGGGCCTCGTCCGTGGGCAGTTGCCGGTCCACCGGCTGCGGGGCGCGGTCGGGCATGGCGACGCTCTCCTCCCTGTCGGGCACATCGGCGGGCGTACGCCTGGGGTCGAGGCGACGTGGCCGGGTACCGCACGGATGCGGCCGCTGCTCCTACTCCCGGGTCTCGGAAGCGGCTGACCAGCGGCTCTGCGCTGTGAGTATGCCCGATCGAAGGTCTCGCGTCACCAGTTAACGACCGCTTACTTCAAGAATAGCCCGGCCGTCCGGAACGGGGCGGAACCGCCGCTTCAGCCGTCCCGGCGGGCGGGCTTGGGCGCCGGGTGGGCGGGGTCCAGTTCCTCGATGGCGCGCAGGGTGCCGCCGAGGGTCTTCACGAGGATTTCGCGCATCGTCTCGCGGGAGAGGTCGGAGGTGCTGATCCACTCAAGCGTCGCGCCCTCGACGCTGCACACCCAGCCGAACAGGCCCATGCGGGCGATCCGGGAGATGTCCGTGCGACCGTACGCCCCGTCGGCGATGGTCGCGACGATCGCCGCGCGCACCCCGTCGCGGATGGCGTGCACCTCGGTGTCGAAGCCGACGCCGCCACTCACGATGGTGCGGTACGCGGCCTGGTTGTGCTCGGCCCAGCGCAGGTAGCTGTCCATCGTCCGCTGTACGCGGTCCAGTTGGGGCAGTTCGAGGCCGCTCGCCGCGAAGGTCACCAGGTCGGCGACCGAGTCGTTGATGATCGCCAGGTAGTAGCCGCGCTTGGACTGGAAGTAGTAGTAGATCAGCCCCTTGGCGACATGCGCCTGCCGCGCGATGTCGTCCATGGACAGCGCGTCGTAGGACGTGTCGGCGAACAACTTCCGGCCGATGGTGATGAGTTCGGCGCGGCGCGCCAAGGAACGCTCGGTACCGCGCGCCCGGGGACGTGGGACGTCACGCTGCTGACTGATTTCCAATTTCGACTCTGGCTCTCCAACTGGGCTTGGTCAACCGCAGTATGGCAGGTCGCGTATGCGTGAGGTCACAGCAGGCCGATTTGGGTCACAAGCATCGCGATCACCACGACAAGGGTCCAGCCCATGACGTGCTCGACGATCTTCGGACCGTCGCCCTTGGGGCCGCCGATGCGGGTACGGGTGCGGGCGGCGCTGGCGGAGTGTGCGGTCATGGTGGCTCGCAGAGGTCGGATGTGCGGTGGACTCCCCCGTTCTGTCCACCTTGCCATCCGTATCGGCTTTTGCGCCGGAGACCTTGGTCACAGGGCGCCTGATCACAGGCGCCCTGTGACAGCGCTCCGGGTCAGCGCACGCCCACCGCCGCGAGGGCCTTGCGCTGGCGGGCGGTCGGGTGTGCCGGGAAGTAGAGGTAACAGACGCCACCGGTGCCGGAGGAGACCTTGCCGGAGGCGTTGTACCGCTTGGTGCGCAGCCAGATGTTCTCCCACTCGCGCCGGTTGTAGACGCGGCGGACGGCCGGATCGCTGGGCGAGTTGGGGTCGTTGGCGATCACGTCGCCGTCGGCGGTGAAGCCGATCACGGTCATCAGGTGGCCGGAGGTGCCGTACCCCGCGCCGGTCAGCTCGCTGCTGAGGAACGACTGTGACGTTATGGCCGGGATGCCCGCCGCGATCAGCGTCTCCAGGTCGCCGAGCGAGCCAAGCCGGGTGACCACGCCCTGGAGGTCCTTGAACGTGGCCGCGTAGGCGGCGTTGAACGGCCAGTTGCCGCAGCCCTGGTACTGGTTGTCGTAGGTGAAGCGAGCTGCGTTGTCGACCTGGGGGTCGGCGTAGGACGGGTCGACCCAGGCCAGTTGCTCCGGGGTGAGCCGGCCGCCCCAGTACTCGATGATCATCTGCGAGGAGGTGGGGCTGCACCAGGCCTCGCCGCCGTTGTCGTACTCGGGGTACTGACCGACGTGGATCTCCTGCGAGTAGCGCGGGACGATCAACTCCTGGGCCAGTCCGGGAGTCGACGCCGGGACGGTGAAGCGGTCCGGGACGTCGGAGCCCATCGCGCCGAGCCGCCACACGGTGGGGGTGAGCTTGGTGCCGGGCGTGCGGTAGAGGGTCAGGCGGAGCCGGTACGACGTGAGGCGCAGGCCTGTCGTCGCGTCGTCGATCGCGAAGGTGTCCGTCCAGATCGTGGACTTGCCGTCCGTCTGGTCGTCGACGGAGGTCCGCTTGATGTCCTGGTCGCCTGCGGCCCAGCGGCCCATCACGTACCAGGGGGTGTCCGTGCCGTCGGAGTACGTGCCGCGCAGCTCGATCTGGAGCCAGGTGCCGGCCGGGGTGTGCGCGTTCCAGGAGGCGATGGTCTCCGTCGCGGGGACGGAGAGCTTGTGGACGGGGGACGTCCAGGTCGCGTACTCCCAGGCCGCGGTCTTTCCGGTGTGCGGGTCCGTGTAGTCGACGCTGCCGAGGGCGGCGCCGATCTGGAGGCCCGGGCGGGGGCCCGCGACGGCGCGGGTGCCCTGGGCGGCGCCGCGGCGCCAGTCGGCGTAGGTGGTCCACGCGTGGTTGTCGACCGAGCTGGTCGGGGCGCGGTCCGTGTCGGTGGCCTCGGCGGGCGCACCGGCGGTGTCGGCGGCCGCGGGGCCCGCGGCACTCACCACCGCGGCGGCGACCGCCGCGGCCAGGACGGTTCTGCGGGACGGCTGTTCGGCTCTGCTCATGGGCGGAAGACCCCCGGGTGTTCCGAGTCGGGACAGATCCAGTCGGGACAGATCCAATGGACGACTGTGCGCCCACTATGAACACACACGGCACTCCGCTGCCAGCACTTCGAACCTCGCCACACCCACCAATATTGGTATCGACCACTGGTATGACCTGGGGCGCGAGCCACCGCTCTCTAGACTGTCCCGGCGACCTGCGGCATCACCCGCCCCACGACCTCCCGGGACCAGCCATGCACGACCTCGCCCACCACCTGCGCCGCCTGCCCCCGTCCTGCGGCCCGGTCCGGCTCGTCGGCGTCGACGGGCACGCGGGGTCCGGGAAGTCCACGTTCGCCGGGCAGTTGGCCGAGGCCCTCGGCGGTGCCCCCGTGCTGCACCTGGACGACCTCGCCAGCCACGACGAACTGTTCGGCTGGACCGGCCGGCTGCTGAGCCAGGTGATCACCCCGCTCGGCCGCGGCGAGACCGCCCACTACGCCCCCTACGACTGGCACGCCCGGCACTTCACGGCGCCCCGCGCGCTGCCGCCCGCGCCCGTGGTCCTCGTCGAGGGCGTCGGCGCCGGACGCCGGGCGGTGCGCCCGTTCCTCGCGGGGCTGCTGTGGATGGAACTCCCCCGGGAGGAGTCGTGGGCACGGGGGCGACTGCGGGACGGGGCGGAGCAGCGGGACTTCTGGGACGGGTGGGTCGAGGCGGAACACGAACACTTCGCCAAAGACCCTTCGCGACCCCACGCGGACTTCCTGGTACGGCAGTTGAGCATGGGGTACGAGGTACTCGCGGGGCCCTCAGGGACGATTGGACCGGACCATGAGGTGACCCACGGTGACGGACCGCCCGCAGTGTGCTGAACTTGTGAAGACCCTTTCACTCGAACTTGCTTGAGTGCCTCAACTCGGCTTGACCCAGGGGCCGTACAGGTCTTACGTTCTGAATGTGCGGCCGTTCGGAGCCGCCCAGAGTCGCGAAGCCCCCGGTTGTTCCCCCGTGATCGGGGGCTTCGTTCTGCTCCCAGCGCGTTTTCCGGCCGTCACGAGCCGTGATTTGCTCACCCTGGGTCACCGTCCTGAGTGCGCCCCATCTGCTCCCACCTCGTCAAACGGCCTGTGCGGCACCCTTCGATGGGCGACTGCCCCGCAGGTACGATGCCCAGGGTGCGACCGACGGACGGCTGCTTCGCGCACCACGGCAACTCCCGTCCGCGGCACAGCGGTTCGACCCAGACTGCCGACGGGCGCCGGCCCGGCGGCGAATCAACGGGGGCACGGTTTGTGGGGGGACGTGATGGACTTCGGCACGCAGGGCCCCGAGGCCCCGGCCGACCTCGCGTGGCTGCGAGGCGTGGACGCCTACACGATGGGCGCTTATCCGCAGGCGGAGGAGGAGTTCCGCACGGCGGTACGGATGGATCCCGGGATGGCCGACGGCTGGCTCGGACTGCACGCGCTGCGCGTCGACACCACGACCGCGCTGCTGCGCATGTACCGGCACCGGGAACGCTTCGGGGAACAGCGCACCAGGCACCGCCGCACACTCAACTCCTGGTACTGGCTGGGCTGGTGGGTCCAGCCCGTGCTGGAGAGCCCGCGTGATCTGCTGCTCGCGCACGCCTCGCACTGGCTGGACGGCCGCCATGTTCCCGAGCTGGACCGGGCGTTGGCCGGACTGCCGCCCGTCGACACCGACCACCAGGTCCGCTTCCTGCACGCGTGCCGCGCCTATCTGGTCAAGGACTGGGAGCAGCTGGTCCGGCACACCGATCCGCTGATCAACGATCAACTCCTGGGCATCGAGGCCGGGTTGTTCGGCGGGATGGCCCGGGTACGGCTGGAGATGTACGGCCAGGCCGAACCGCTCCTCTCCTCCGCGCTGATGCGCTGCCGCAGCGAACAGCCGCAGCGCAAGGAGCTGCGGTACTGGCTGGCGCGGGCCCACGAGGGCACCGGGCGCAGTGCCGCCGCCCTCCCGTTGTACCGGGCGGTGCATCGCGTCGACCCCGCGTTCATGGACACCTCGGCGCGGCTCGCCGCGATCACCGACTCCGACGGGTACGACGGCTCCGAGGACGTGACCGACCTCGCGGCGATCACACTCTCCGGCGGGCAGGACGCGCTGGAGGGGCCGGACGGGCTCGATCCGCTGTTCGGTGCGGAGGGGCGCGATCTGAAGCTGTCGGAGCCCGGTCTGCCGCCGACCGGGCCGCTGCCCGCCGCGGGCGATTCGGTGCGGGAGAAGACCTCGAATCCGGTGCTTCCGCTGCCCACGGGGCCCACCGATCCCGTCCTGCTGGAGGAGGCGCTCAACGAACTGGAGCGCATGGTGGGGCTGGAGCCGGTGAAGCGCCAAGTCAAGGCGCTGTCCGCCCAGTTGAACATGGCGCGGCTGCGTGCCGGGCAGGGGCTGCCGGTTCAGCCGCCGAAACGGCACTTCGTCTTCTCGGGGCCCTCGGGTACCGGCAAGACCACCGTTGCGCGCATTCTCGGGCGGGTCTTCTATGCCCTCGGGCTGCTCGGCGGGGACCATCTCGTCGAGGCGCAGCGGGCAGACCTGGTCGGTGAGTATCTGGGCCAGACGGCTGTGAAGGCAAACGAGTTGATCGACTCGGCGATCGGTGGCGTCCTCTTCGTCGACGAGGCCTACTCGCTCTCCAACTCCGGGTACGGCAAGGGCGATGCGTACGGCGACGAGGCCTTGCAGGTGCTGTTGAAGCGGGCCGAGGACAATCGCGATCACCTCGTGGTGATCCTGGCGGGCTATCCGGAGGGCATGGACCGGCTGCTGGCGGCCAACCCCGGGTTGTCGTCCCGTTTCACGACTCGCGTCGACTTTCCTTCGTACCGGCCGCTTGAACTCACGTCCATCGGCGAGGTGTTGGCCGCCGAGAACGGTGACGTGTGGGACGAGGAGGCGTTGGACGAGCTGCGGTCGATCGCCGGGCATGTTGTCGATCAGGGGTGGATCGACGAGCTGGGGAACGGGCGGTTCCTGCGGACGCTGTACGAGAAGAGCTGTGCGTATCGGGATCTGCGGTTGTCGGTGTATCCCGGGATGCTGTCCCGGGATGATCTGTCGACGTTGCGGTTGCCGGATCTGATGCAGGCGTATGGAGAGGTGTTGTCGGGGAGGGGGCCCGGTTCTGCCGGGATGTGAGGGGTGCGCACGGGCTGGGTTGGATCTGTTGTTCCGCGAGTGCGGGTGCGTGGGGGCTGGTCGCGCAGTTCCCCGCGCCCCTTGGGTGGGCACGGGGAACCGGTGCCTGCCAGGGGCCGCCGGCTTCAGGCCATCAGCCAGGCAAAGCCCTCTGCAGACCTCAGGCCGGACACCGACGGCTCCAGCCCTCAGCCGCTCATCGCCAGCTCCAGACCCCAGGCCCGCGCCCCAGCCACACGATGCCCGCTCCAGGCCTCGCCTCAGCCAGGCACCGCCCGCCTCAGGTCCCCAGCCAGGCACCGCCCGCTTCAGTTCTCAGGCAGGCGCCGTCGACTCCAGGTCTCAACCAAGTACCGCCGGCATCAGCCTCCGGGCCGGACACCGCCCGCTTGAGTTCTCAACTGGGTACCGCCTGCTTCAGTTCCGGCGTTCGTGGTTGGGCCGGTGCCGGGACCTCCCGATGGGCCGGGTCCGTCACCTCGCCTACCAGGAGTTCCAGGACGTCCTCCAGGGCGACCAGGCCGAGAACTTTGCCGGAGGCGTCCGCTACCTGGGCCAGGTGGGTTGCCGCTCGGCGCATGACCGTGAGGGCGTCGTCCAGGGGGAGTTCGGCTCGTAGGGTCGTCATGGGGCGCCAGATCTGTTGGGGGACCGCTCGCTCGGATTCCTCCAGGTCCAGGACGTCCTTGACGTGGAGGTAGCCCATGAAGGCGCCGGTCTCCGCGGCGACGGGGAAGCGGGAGTAGCCGGTGCGGGCCGTGAGGGCGACGATCTCGCCCGGGGTGACCGAGGGGCTGACCGTCACCAGGTCCTCGCGGCGCAGGAGGACGTCCGTTACCGGGCGGGAGCCCAACTCCAGGGCGTCTTCGAGGCGTTCCTGCTCCTCGGGGTCGAGGAGGCCGGCCTGTCCCGAGTCCTCCACCAGGCGGTTGAGCTGTTCGCTGGTGAAGACGGCCTCGACCTCGTCCTTGGGTTCGACGTGGAAGAGCCGCAGGATGCCCTGAGCGACGGCGCCGAGGGCCACGGTGATCGGCTTGCAGACGCGGGCGAAGGCGACCAGGCCGGGGCTGAGCCACATCGCGGCCTTCTCCGGCGCGGCCATCGCGAGGTTCTTCGGGACCATCTCGCCGATGACGAGGTGGAAGAAGACGACCGCGGCGAGCGCGAGGACGTAGCCGAGGGGGTGGATCATGCCCTCGGGCAGGTGCATCCACTCGAAGACCGGCTCCAGAACGTGTGCGACCGTCGGCTCGGCGACCGCGCCCAGCGTCAACGAGCAGACGGTGATGCCGAATTGGGCCGCCGCCATCATCTGCGGCAGCCGCTCGAGGCCGTAGAGGACCTGTCGGGCGCGGGCCGTGCCGAGGGGTTCGATCTGGCTGCGGCGGACGGAGACGAGGGCGAACTCGGCGCCTACGAAGAAGCCGTTGGCGAGTACCAGGAGTACAGCGAAGAGGAGTTGGAGGACGGTCATCGGGCCGCCTCCATCACGTTCACGGCCGGAGTCGTGCGGACCAGGCGGACTCGTTCGGCGCGGTAGTGGCCTACCTGGCGGACTGAGAGCCGCCAGCCTGGGAGTTCGGCCTTGTCGCCGGGGGCCGGGATGCGGCCGAGGAGGTCGGCTACCAGTCCGGCCACCGTTTCGTACGGGCCCTCGGGGACATCGAGGCCTATGCGTTGGAGGATGTCGACCCGGCAGCTGCCGTCCGCGTCCCAGGCCGGCTTGCCGTCCTCCGGTGGGGCCGCGGCGAGTTCGGGGACGTCCTGGCCGTCGTGCTCGTCGCGGACCTCGCCCACGAGTTCCTCGACGATGTCCTCCAGGGTGACCACCCCGGCCGTACCGCCGTACTCGTCGACGACGACGGCGATGGGCTGTTCGCTGCGCAGCCGGGCGAGGAGCGGCTGGACGGGCAGGGTCTCGGGGACCAGGACCGGGGACTTGGCGATGCTGGTGACGGAGGTGCGCAGGCGGGCGTGCGAGGGCACGGCCAGCGCGTCCTTGAGGTGGACCATGCCGATGATCTCGTCGATCTTCTCGCGGTAGACGGGGAAGCGGGACAGACCGGTGGCGCGGGTCAGGTTGACCACGTCCTCGGCGGTCGCCGACGACTGGAGCGCGCTGACCTTCACGCGCGGGGTCATCACGTGCTGCGCGGTCAACTCGCCCAGCGACAGCGTCCGTACGAAGAGATCGGCGGTGTCCTGCTCCAGCGTGCCGGCCTGCGCCGAGTGCCGGGCCAGGGAGACGAGTTCGCCGGGGGTGCGGGCGGAGGCCAGCTCCTCGGTGGGCTCGACGCCGAGGGCGCGGACGAGCTTGTTGGCGACGGTGTTCAGCGCGGCGATCACCGGGCGGAACAGGCGGGCGAAGGTGTGCTGCGGTGCGGCGACGAAGCGCGCGACCTGGAGGGGGCGCGACACCGCCCAGTTCTTGGGCACGAGCTCGCCGATCACCATCTGTACGGCGGAGGCCAGCAGCATGCCGACGACCACGGCGACGCCGGAGACGGCGCCCTCGGGGATGCCGATCGCGCTGAACGGGCCGTGCAGCAGCTCCGCGAGGGCCGGTTCGGCGAGCATGCCGACGACCAGGGAGGTGATGGTGATGCCGAGCTGGGTGCCGGAGAGCTGGAAGGACAGCTCCTTGAGCGACTCGACGACCGTGGCGGCCCGTCGGTCACCCTCGGCGGCGGCCTTCTCGGCCTCGGCACGCTCCACGGTGACGAGCCCGAACTCGGCCGCGACGAAGAAGCCGTTGGCCAGAATCAGCAGGATCGCCGCTCCGAGGAGCAACAAGGGGATGGTCATGCCGCCGCCTCGATATGCCGGGAGGGGGCGGCGCAGGTACTACAGGACGATCCGTCCATCGCTGGAGGGAGTCACTCCTCGGGTCGCAGGGTGCCTCTGAAGACAGGGGGGAACATCGGTGGCGGAGGCGGGAACGAAAAACGCCACCGACAACAGATTAATCAAGACATGGCCCTCTACGGCAGATCCCTCAGCGACCGGTCCTCGGCGAGCGCCCGCAGAGTGCGCGCGTCGGCGATGGCCCGCGCCTTGGCGATACCGGGCTGGATGCCGAGCACGGGCAGGCTGGTGCCGTCGCTGAGATTGAGGAAGACCCAGGGATCGCCGGGGCGCAGATTCACCTGGAGGATCTCGGCCCATGCCAGACGGCGCCTGCTGACGATGTTCACGACGGTGACACCGGACTCGTCGGCGACGACCTTGACCCGGGCGAGCAGGGCCAGCACGGCGAAGAGGATGGCCCCCGTGAAGACGAAGCTGAGCTTCTCCCCCGGGGTGAGCTGCTCCAGCAGCATCGCGACGGTCGTGATGACGACGAAGATCGCGATGCCCGCGGTGAGCAGCACGGCACGGGTGCGCCCCGGCCGGAACGTGACCGGCAGGGCGGGGAGTTGAGACATGGCTGGCGTGTTCCTCAGAGACGGCAGGCGTGGATGGCCGTCGTCAGGATGGCCCGGGCGCCGATGTCGTACAGGTCGTCCATGATCCGCTGCGCTTCCTTGGCGGGGACCATCGCGCGGACGGCGACCCAGCCCTCGTTGTGCAGCGGGGAGACGGTCGGGGACTCCAGGCCGGGGGTGAGCGCGACGGCCTTCTCCAGCTGCTCGACCCGGCAGTCGTAGTCCATCATCACGTAGGTCCGGGCGACCAGGACGCCCTGGAGGCGGCGCAGGAACTGCTGGACCTTCGGTTCCGCGGTGTCGTCCGTCGGGGCGTCCTTGCGGCGGATGACGACGGCCTCGGACTTCATGATCGGGTCGCCGAAGACCTCAAGTCCCGCGTTGCGCAAGGACGTTCCGGTCTCGACGACGTCCGCGATGACCTCGGCGACGCCCAGCTCGATGGCGGTCTCGACGGCGCCGTCGAGGTGGACGACGGAGGCGTCGATGCCGTTGTCCGCGAGGTGCCCCGCGACGATCCCCTCGTACGAGGTGGCGACCGTCTTGCCCTTGAGGTCCTCCACGCTGCTCGCCGCGCCGGGCTTGGAGGCGAAGCGGAACGTGGAGCGGGCGAAGCCGAGCGGGAGGATCTCCTCGGCGCTCGCGGCGGAGTCGATGAGCAGGTCGCGGCCGGTGATGCCGATGTCGAGGCGGCCGGAGGAGACGTAGATCGCGATGTCGCGGGGGCGGAGGTAGAAGAACTCGACCTCGTTGACCGGGTCGACGATCCGCAGCTCCTTGGACTCCCGGCGCTGCTGGTAGCCGGCCTCATGCAGCATGTCCGCCGCAGGTCCTGACAGGGAACCCTTGTTGGGGACGGCGATGCGCAGCATGAGGTCGGCTTCCTTCGGGTGAAAAGGGGTGAACTGTCTCGAACGGGTCTTAAGGGTTTTTACAGGTGGGCGTAGACGTCGTCCAGCGAGATTCCGCGGGCGACCATCATCACCTGGACGTGGTAGAGCAGCTGCGAGATCTCCTCGGCAGCCGCCTCCTTGCCCTCGTACTCTGCGGCCATCCACACTTCGGCGGCCTCTTCTACGACCTTCTTGCCGATGGCATGGACGCCCTTGCCGACCAGTTCTGCGGTGCGGGAAGTGGCGGGGTCGCCGGTGGCGGCCTTCTGCTGGAGCTCGGTGAAGAGCTCCTCGAACGTCTTATTGGACATGGTGCTACCCACCCTATTGCAAACGATCGTGGGCTTAACGCCACGGTTCGGATACTGAGCGGAGGGTGGCCGCCGTCGCGACGGCCGCCGTCACCGCCTCGTGCCCCTTGTCCTCGTTCGAGCCCTCCAGGCCCGCCCGGTCCAGGGCCTGCTCCTCGGTGTCGCAGGTCAGGACGCCCATGCCGACGGGGACGCCGGTGTCGACCGAGACCTGGGTGAGGCCCTGAACCACGCCCTGGCACACGTACTCGAAGTGCGGGGTGCCGCCCCGGATGACGACACCGAGGGCGACGATCGCGTCGTAGCCCCGGCCCGCCAACACCTTTGCCACGACCGGGAGTTCCCAGCTGCCGGGGACCCGGAGCAGGGTCGGCTCGTCGATCCCCAGGTCGTGCAGGGCGCGCAGCGCGCCGTCCACCAGACCGTCCATCACCTTTTCGTGCCACTGTGCCGCGATGACGGCGACCCGCAGGTCTCCGACGTTGCGTACGGACAGTTCGGGTGCGCCCTTGCCGCTCACGTCTCTCCTCAGTTCCTGTTCTTACTGGTTGCCGCAGGTGGACACGGGGGCCGCGTCCAGCCAGGGCAGGTCGTGCCCCATCCGGTCCCGCTTGGTGCGCAGGTAGCGGAGGTTGTGCTCGCCCGCCTGTACGGGCATCGGCTCGCGGCCGGTGACCTTGAGGCCGTGCCGGACGAGCGCGTCGGTCTTGTCGGGGTTGTTGGTCATCAGGCGCAGGCTGTGGACGCCGAGATCCTCCAGGATCTGCGCGCCGGCGCCGTAGTCCCGGGCGTCGGCGGGCAGGCCAAGCTCCAGGTTGGCGTCGAGGGTGTCGCGTCCGCGCTCCTGGAGTTCGTACGCCCGGAGCTTGGAGAGCAGGCCGATGCCGCGTCCCTCGTGGCCGCGCAGGTAGACGACCACTCCCCTGCCCTCTTCCTGGATGCGCTCCAGGGAGGCCTCCAGCTGGGGGCCGCAGTCGCAGCGCAGGGAGTGGAAGACGTCGCCGGTGAGGCACTCGGAGTGGACGCGGACGACAACGTCCTCGCCGTCGCCGATCTCGCCGTGGACGAGGGCGACGTGCTCCACTCCGTCCACGGTGGAGCGGTAGCCGTAGGCCGTGAACTGGCCATGGCGGGTGGGGAGTTGGACCTCGGCCTCGCGGCGGACGGTGGGTTCGGCGGCCTGGCGGTAGCTGATCAGATCCTCGATCGAGATGATCGTCAGGCCGTGCTTGCGGGCGAACGGGATCAGTTCGGGGAGGCGGAGCATACGGCCGTCCTCGCCCGCGATCTCGACGATCGCGCCGGCCGGGCGCAGGCCCGCGAGGCGGGCGAGGTCCACGGCGGCCTCGGTGTGGCCGTTGCGGACCAGCACGCCGCCGGAGCGGGCGCGCAGCGGGAAGATGTGGCCGGGGCGAACCAGGTCGTCGGCCTGGGCGTTGCCGCTCGCGAGGACCTGAAGCGTGGTCGCGCGGTCTGAGGCCGAGATACCGGTGGTCACACCGTGAACGGGCGAGGCGTCCACGGAGACTGTGAACGCGGTTTTCATGGACTCGGTGTTGTCCTCGACCATCTGCGGGAGCCGGAGCCGGTCCAGCTCGTCGCCCTCCATGGGGGCGCAGATCAGGCCGCGGCACTCGCTCATCATGAACGCGATGATCTCGGGGGACGCCTTCTCGGCGGCGATGACGAGGTCGCCCTCGTTCTCGCGGTCCTCGTCGTCGACGACCACGACCGGGCGGCCGGCCGCGATGTCCGCGATGGCCTGCTCGACCGGGTCGAGGGAGAAGTCCTCGAAACCGTCGGTGCTGTACAGGATCGGTGCCGCTGTCATGCCGGCGCTCCTTCCAGGACGGGCTGCGGGGCCTTTCGGGAGCGCAGCCACCAGTCGCGCATGCCCCACAGGACGAGTGCGCCGTAGATGACGTAGACGAAGCCGGAGAACGCGAAGCCGTTGGCGAAGTTGAGGGGGACGCCGACGAGGTCGACGAGGAGCCAGGCGAACCAGAACTCGACCATGCCGCGGGCCTGGGCGTACATCGCGACGACGGTGCCGACGAAGATGTAGGCGTCGGGCCAGGGGTCCCAGGAGAGCGAGGGGTACGCCTTGAAGAGGACGGCCACGGCCACGGTCCCGACGGCGGCGGAGCCGGCCAGGATCGCGCGCTCGCGCCAGGTGGCGAAGCGGGGGGTGATGTGGCCGTCGGCGGAACCGCCCTTGCCGCGGTTCCACTGCCACCAGCCGTAGACCGCGACGACCATGACGACGACCTGCTTGCCGGCGCTGCCGGAGAGGTGGGCGGTGGCGAACGCGGCGAAGAGGATGACCCCGGAGACGAACTGGGTGGGCCAGCTCCAGATCGAGCGCCGCCAGCCGAAGGCCAGGGCGATCAGGCCGACGACGTTGCCGATCATGTCCGACCACTTGATGTGCTGGCCGAACAGGACGAAGGCCTCGGAGTTGAGCCAGTTCACGAGGTCACCTCGCGTGAACCCATCAGCCGCTCCACGTACTTGGCGATGACGTCGACCTCGAGGTTGACCGGGTCGCCGGGCTGCTTGTGGCCCAGCGTGGTCAGGCCGAGGGTGGTCGGGATGAGGCTGACGGTGAAGTAGTCCGGGCCCGCGTCGACGACGGTGAGGCTGATGCCGTCGACGGTGATGGAGCCCTTCTCGACGACATAGCGCGTGAGGTCCGCGGGGAGCGAGATCTTGACGATCTCCCAGTTCTCGGACGGCTTGCGCTCGATCACCTCGCCGGTGCCGTCGACGTGGCCCTGCACGATGTGGCCGCCGAGGCGGGCGCCGAGGGCCATCGGGCGTTCGAGGTTGACCCGGGAGCCGACGGCGAGGTCGGCCAGGCTGGAGCGGTTCAGGGTCTCGGCCATGACGTCGGCGGTGAACTCGTCACCCTCGAAGTCCACGACGGTCAGACACACGCCGTTCACGGCGATGGAGTCGCCGTGCTTCGCGCCCTCGGTGACGACAGGGCCGCGCAGGCGGAAGCGACACGCGTCGTCGAGGGTCTCGACAGCGGTGACTTCACCAAGCTCTTCGACGATTCCGGTGAACACTTCCCGGGTCCTCCTGCCACATCGGGGCACGGACTCCGGGGCCTGTCGAAGACGACAGAATGAAACGAACGGAAGCACCGAGGACGACGCCGGACAGGCCCCGTCCACACAGGACGAGCCGATACGGCGGCGCGCACGAATGCCCGCCCGCCGCGCACTGCCTCCCATCCGGACTTTAACCGTCGGTCCAGGAATTTCACCTGGTCAACCGGCCGCTGGAAGCGGACGGGTCGCGGACTGTAACCGCCGGTTCGGACTTTCACCGACCCCGGAGTGCGCTGCTTCTGGTACACGGCCAGTGTGCCACGCCCGGCAAGGGTCCATCCAGGTGAAGGGTGTGGGCTGACTCACAGACAGTGTCGGTGGACTTCTCAAGCGGCCCCTACCTGCTGGATCATCTGGTCTAGTCCTTTTCGGATCTCCGGAGGGGACACCCCTGGACCGGTCCGGCGGTGGTGACGACGGCCCTTGCCCACCGCCGGGCCACTCAGCGCTCATGCCGTGCGGCGGCTATGCCGTCAGCCGGGTGCGGGAGAGATTGGTGACGACCTCGGCCCGGGTCCGCAGCGAGCAGTACGTCGGCACTTGGCTGCCGGAACCCGTCCTCACCGCGGACGGCACCCTCGGCCCCTTCGAGTCGGCCGAACAGCGGGACGCCGTGTCGCCGTGTCGCCGACGTACTGGACCTCACCGAGGCCAACTCCCGCCAGCTGTACCGGCGGGCGGTCCAACGGGTGGGCGAACCGGGGTCCCGCTTCGACCGGCCTGGAGAAGGTCCTGGCCGCCGACGCGACCTGGTGGGGCGACGGCGGCGGCAGGGCGAGCGCGGTCCGGCGCCCGATCGAGGGCCGCGAGAAGGTCGTACGGCTGCTGGTGGGCATGGCGGAACGGTGGACGGGCCGCCGGCTGGATCGATGCCGCCACCGGCCCTGTCGGCTGCGCCGCGAACCCGGCGATGCTCGCCGAGGACCCTCTGGAGGGGAGCGCGTCGGGCGCGTCGCCGCCCAACTTCCTTGCTTCATGGAGGAGTTGCTCCCAGAGGTGTTGGGCGCCCAGGCGGTAGGCACGC
>NZ_JBLTJC010000039.1:0-45448 GCF_048158785.1 Streptomyces colwelliae
GTGCCGGGTGGGTGGGCCCGTGTTGAGAAGGCACCCCGCGCGCACCTCTTTTGGTTCGGTCGCCTTCGGGGCGCTGGGAGCCGGTGTCGAGAGCCCCACCGTGCTCGACCCTTCGGGCCTCCGCGCGCTGGGGCTCTCGACACCGGCGCGCCCCTACGGCTCCCTCTCGGCCGTCGGCGTGGGGACAGGCCAACTTGGTGGGCCCTCGCCCGGGGTTGAGCTGAACGCCGTAGGTTTCAAGGGCGAAAAGCGGCGGGCCCCCGGCGCTGGATTCGCCAGGGGCCTGCTTTTCTGCTGTTTGCGCTGATCAGACGCTCGTCGCGCCGACCTCCACACCGTGGTCGGCGGCGAGGCGGCGCAGGTCGTCGAGCTCGGCCTGTTCCACCTCGACGAGGAAGTCGTCGCCCTCGTCACGAGCCCGCGTCAGGTCGGTCTCGGTCGCCCTTATGCGCTGCAGAAGTCCTGCGGTGAATGCGTCCATGCTGCGCCCCCTCGTCCTGGGTCGTGGGTCGTTTGGCACGGGGGTGTGCCGTCCGGAAGGGGCGATCACGTCTGCGGATGGGGTGCCCAGCGCTGCCCTGGCTGGGCGGCGACGGTGCCGGACACCCACGCCCGCTCTGCGGAAGCGGTTGGACGTACCACAAGGTGGCTTGCCACGTGCAGAGCGTGATCGCGGGGTGTAAAGCCGTCCTCCCCGCGCTCCCTTCCGTGGAAACCTCAACCCACCGAGAAAATCCCGCATTCCCGGGCCTCACACCGGACCTTCATCTTGCGCCCGGCCGCCTTACAGCCGACTTATGGCCGAAAAGGGCAGGATGGAGGTCACACAGCCACGAAGACCCTGCCCGTGTGCGCCGAGGCGCGCTACGCGGGTGGACAGAGGAAGGACAAGCGACGTGCGCGTACTCGTCGTCGAGGACGAGCAGCTGCTCGCCGATGCGGTGGCCACCGGACTGCGCCGGGAGGCCATGGCCGTCGACGTCGTGTACGACGGTGCGGCCGCCCTGGAGCGCATCGGCGTCAACGACTACGACGTGGTCGTCCTCGACCGCGACCTCCCCCTCGTGCACGGCGACGACGTCTGCCGCAAGATCGTCGAGCTCGGCATGCCCACACGCGTGCTGATGCTCACCGCGTCCGGCGACGTCAGCGACCGTGTCGAGGGCCTGGAGATCGGCGCCGACGACTATCTGCCCAAGCCCTTCGCGTTCAGCGAGCTGACGGCACGCGTGCGTGCCCTCGGGCGTCGTACGAGCGTGCCGCTGCCGCCCGTCCTGGAGCGCGCCGGCATCAAGCTCGACCCGAACCGCCGCGAGGTGTTCCGCGACGGCAAGGAAGTCCAGCTCGCGCCCAAGGAGTTCGCCGTCCTGGAGGTGCTGCTGCGCAGCGAGGGCGCCGTCGTCTCCGCGGAGCAGCTCCTGGAGAAGGCCTGGGACGAGAACACGGACCCGTTCACCAATGTCGTGCGGGTGACCGTCATGACGCTGCGCCGCAAGCTCGGCGAGCCCCCGGTCATCGTCACCGTCCCCGGCTCCGGTTACCGGATCTGATCCACTGTGGCCACGACCCCCGCGCCTCCCCAGGCGCCCCCGAAGCCCACGTGGGACCCCAGAAGGCCCGAACCGCCGTTCCCCTGGCTGCGTCCCACCATCCGCATAAGGCTCACGCTGCTGTACGGCGGCATGTTCCTGATCGCCGGCATCCTGCTGCTGTCGATCATCTACCTGCTCGCCGCGCACGCGTTGAACGTGGGCAGCGATCTGCCGTTCAAGATCCTCGAAGGCTCGGTGAGCAGCAAGACCTGCAACTTCCCGTCGCAGCCGTCGGCGACCGAGATGAACAGCGCGATGAACGAGTGCGTCAACGAGCAGCGCCAGCACGCTCTTGACGACCTGCTCAGCCGCTCGCTGCTGGCCCTGCTCGGCCTCGCGATCATCGCCTTCGCCTTCGGGTACGCGATGGCGGGCCGGGTGCTGTCCCCGCTGGGCCGGATCACCCGGACCGCCCGCGCGGTGGCCGGCTCCGACCTGTCCCGCCGGATCGAGCTGGACGGCCCGGACGACGAGCTCAAGGAACTCGCGGACACCTTCGACGAGATGCTGGACCGGCTGCAGCGGGCCTTCACCGCCCAGCAGCGCTTCGTGGGGAACGCGTCGCACGAGCTGCGCACCCCGCTGGCGATCAACCGCACTCTCCTGGAAGTGCATCTGTCCGATCCCGGCGCCCCCATCGAGCTCCAGCAGCTCGGCAAGACGCTGCTGGCCACCAACGAGCGCAGCGAGCAGCTCGTCGAGGGTCTGCTGCTGCTCGCCCGCAGCGACAACCAGATCGTCGAGCGCAAGCCCGTGGACCTCGCCGAGGTCGCCGAGCAGGCCGTCGACCAGGTGAACGGCGAGGCGGCGGCCAAGGGAGTGGTGATCCGCGGTGAGCAGAAACCCGCGGTCGTCCAGGGCAACGGCGTCCTGCTGGAGCGGATCGCCCTGAACCTGGTGCAGAACGCGGTGCGGTACAACGTGCCGGAGGACGGCTGGGTCGAGGTCACCACCGAGGTGCAGCACGGTCATGCGGTGCTGGTCGTCTCGAACACGGGTCCGGTGGTCCCGGCGTACGAGATCGACAACCTCTTCGAGCCCTTCAGGCGGCTGCGTACGGAGCGAACGGGCAGCGACAAGGGTGTGGGGCTCGGTCTGTCGATCGCGCGGTCCGTGGCGCGCGCACACGGCGGCCATATCTCGGCCCAGCCGCGTGAGGGGGGTGGACTCGTGATGCGAGTCACCCTGCCCATCTGAGATCATGTCGCCGACACACAAGGATGTTCGCTTTGCGCGGAATTTTCTGGCCGCTTCTCCGGCACCCTCGTGTGTGATCGATCACAAGCGCGATTTTCAGGCCATCTACTCTCCGTGATCATGCACCCTGTCGGAAAGCCGGGATAATCCGGGTTTTCGGGGGTCTTGATCACGGGAAGTACACGGTGAGGTGCCTTTGAAGAGCGGCATGAGGACCGTGTACGGTCCCCTTCGCCATCCAAGCCGATCACTCTTGAGGGGTCCGGTTGGGTGTCGATTGAGTAACAGACCTTGATGTGAGGCAAAATCTCCGCCTCAGGTCGGGCACAAGTCCGGCCTCTCACGCGTTACGTGCGCTGGAGACACCGCAGACACCCAGAGGGGGAGAGCGCGACATGGCAACGGATTACGACACCCCACGCAAGACCGACGACGACGTCGACTCGGACAGCCTTGAAGAGCTCAAGGCGCGTAGGAACGACAAGTCGACTTCCGCAGTGGACGTCGACGAATTCGAGGCCGCCGAGGGCCTCGAGCTGCCCGGAGCGGACCTCTCGAACGAAGAGCTGGCCGTCCGGGTGCTGCCCAAGCAGCAGGACGAGTTCACCTGCATGAGCTGCTTCCTGGTGCACCACCGCAGCCAGCTGGCCCGCGAGAAGAATGGCCAGCCGATCTGCCGCGACTGCGACTGAGGAGGGGTCGGCCGTGACTGGCTCGACCCCACCCTGGAAGCGCCGCTCCCTCAAGCCGGGAGCGGACGAAGGACCGACCGACGGTCCTCATGGCGCGCGTGACGACGAGCGGGGCTCATCCGACCAGGGATCAGCCTCGCTCGAACCGGCGGCCGACCGGGCTGACTTCCCGGTGCCGGCGGACGTTCCCGCAGCCGCCCCCGTCGCCAAACGACGGGTGGCGGTCATCCGGGACAAGGCCAAGGAAGGCGTCCGTAAGGGCGGCAGCCGGGCCAGGGCCGGTCTGGCGTACCTCGCCGACCGCATCATCGACATCGCCCCGCGGATCCCCGTACGGGACCTCGAGGCGCTTCGGCGACAGTTCCCGGGCCTCGACCCCGAGCAGCTCGCCGACAAACTGGTGGCGGGCGCGGCGAACGCGACGTCGACGGTCGGCGCGGGAATCGGAGCCGCGGCGATGCTGCCGGTGCCCCCGGCTATGCCCACCGAACTGGCCGCCGAGATCACCGGCGTCGCCGCGATCGAGCTGAAGCTGATCGCCGAGCTCTACGAGGTCTACGGCGCCCGTCCGCCCGGCGACCTCCGGCAGCGCAGCACCACGTATCTGAACTCCTGGTCCGGGGAGCGCGGTATCGACGTGACCAAACCGTCGACCATGAGCGCCGCGCTGAACGGCCACATGAAGCGCGAGCTGCGCCAGCAGATCATGAAACGCATGGTTCGCGACCTGCCGAACCTGATGCCCTTCATGGTCGGCGCCGCCGTCGGAGCGGTCATGAACCGCCGGGACACCAAGAAACTCGCCGAGCGCATCCGCAAGGACCTGCGCAAGGCCCAGGTCCCGTGGGACGCGCTGCCTGAACTGCCGCCCCTGGAGACCCCGCCGGACCCGCTCCGGATGGGTGAGATCCCGAAGGAACTCGGTCGCTAGAGGGCCGGTTCCTAGACCGCGGCCCGCGCCGCCTTCAGGGCCTCCGCCAGCCGCTCCGGCTCACGGGTCGACAGATACAGGTACGGCGTCGGGTCGTCCGGGTCGGTGACCTCGACGCGCAGCGCCCTCGGGATGTACGAGCGCAGCAGCAGGAAGGCGCGGGTGTCGGCCTTGTAGGTGCGCCAGGCGCGCGCCTCCTCCGGGTCCAGGATCTCCGCCTCGCCCAGGGCCGTCACCGGGATCTTCGCCTCGCCGGCGATCAGCTGGTCGCCCACGATCCGGATGCGCAGCGAGCCGTAGGAGCTGGCCATGACGGATGCGGCCGCGGTGCCGCCGACCAGGCCGCCGAGCAGCGGCAGGGTGCCGAAGGGCAGCAGGATCAGGGCGAAGGAGACGCCCACCAGGAACGAGATGAACCACCACGAACGGGGGGCGGTGAGGCGCTCGTCGTAGGGGGAGGCGGAAAGCTGCATGGAGCCAAGCTTGGCACGGTGTCCGGAACATACCGACGCGCGGGTAAGGTCTGCGGCTGTGAGTGGTACTTCTCCAGCTCTTGAGCCCCCGTCCGACGCCGTGAAACCGGTGCGGCACCCTGACGCGCCCGCGCCGGGCGAGCTGCTCGGTGCGCACTACGAACAGTGTTTCGGATGTGGTGGCGACCAGTCGCACGGGCTGCACCTGGAGGCGCGGGCCGGTGAAGGCGTCACCATCACCGCCGAGTTCACCGTGCGGGCCGCCCATCAGGGCGCCCCGGGCCTCGCGCACGGCGGTGTGCTCGCCAGCGCGCTGGACGAGACCCTCGGCTCGCTGAACTGGCTGCTGCGGACGATCGCGGTGACCGGCCGGCTGGAGACCGACTTCGTCCGGCCGGTGCCCGTGGACACCGTGCTGTACCTGGAGGCCGAGGTGACGGCCGTGGCCGGCCGGAAGATCTACTCGACCGCCACCGGACGCATCGGCGGCCCCGACGGGCCCGTCGCCGTGCGCGCCGACGCCCTCTTCGTCGAGGTGAAGGTCGACCACTTCATCGACAACGGCCGCCCGCAGGAGATCCGGGCCGCCATGGACGACCCGGACCAGGTCCGGCGTACCCGTGCCTTCGAGGTGAACCCGTGAGCCGTAGCCCCCTGGACGTGCTGATCCGGCGCGTCGACCCGGACGTACCGCTTCCGTCGTACGAGCATCCCGGTGACGCGGGGGCCGATCTGCGGACCACCGAGAGCCGGGAACTGAAGCCGGGTGAACGGGCCGTGCTGCCCACGGGGGTGTCTATCGCGCTCCCCGAGGGGTACGCGGCCTTCGTGCACCCTCGTTCGGGGCTCGCCGCCCGCTGCGGTGTTGCCCTGGTGAATGCCCCGGGGACGGTTGATGCCGGGTACCGTGGGGAGATCAAGGTGATCGTGGTGAATCTCGACCCGTACGAGTCGGTTCGGTTCGAGCGCTTCGACCGGATCGCCCAGCTGGTCGTCCAGCAGGTCGAGAGGGTCCGCTTCCAGGAGGTCGCGGAGCTTCCCGAATCGGCGCGGGCCGAGGGGGGCTTCGGGTCCACCGGCGGTCACGCCGCCGTGGGCGGCACCACGGGTGGGAATCGATACGCTTCGGTCGTATCCGACCGGGAAGGACAGTGACGTGTTCGGACGTCGCAAGAAGGGCACTGCCGCCGAGGACGCGGCGAGCGAGGCCGAGCAGGTCGTCGACGACGTCGACACTGAGGCGGACGAGTCGGTCGAGCGCGTGAAGCTCGAGCCGGAGCCCCGCCCCGACGGACCCTGGGACGACTCGGAGGTCGGCGACCCCGCCGAGGGCCGGGTGGACCTGGGCGGTCTGTTCGTGCCGGGAGTCGACGGCATGGAGCTGCGGGTCGAGGTCGCGGGCGACGCGATCGTCGCCGCCACCGTGGTCCTCAAGGACAGTGCCATCCAGTTGCAGGCCTTCGCCGCTCCCAAGCGGGAGGGCATCTGGGGTGAGGTCCGCGAGGAGATCGCCAGCGGCATCACCCAGCAGGGCGGCATCGTCGACGAGGTCGAGGGGCCACTGGGCTGGGAGCTGCGCGCGCAGGTTCCGGTGCAACTGCCGGACGGCACGGGCGGTTTCCAGGTCGTGCGGTTCGTCGGCGTGGACGGTTCGCGCTGGTTCCTGCGCGGGGTGATCTCCGGGCAGGGCGCGGTGCAGCCGCAGGCGGCCGGTCTGCTCGAACAGATCTTCCGGGACACGGTCGTCGTGCGCGGCGAGGGCCCGATGGCGCCCCGCGACCCGATCGTCCTGAAGTTGCCGAACGACGCCCAGATGGTTCCCGAGGGCGTCCAGCAGGAGGAGGCGGGTTCCCGCTTCTCCGGCGGTATGGGCCAGTTGCAGCGCGGACCGGAGATCACCGAGGTCCGCTAGCGGGAACACCGGAACAGGCGAAAAAGGGCTGTACCCCTCCGGGGGTGCGGCCCTTCGTCGTGCGCGCACTCTTGACGGCTCATTGGTCCGTACCTATGGTCTCGGCTCAACGCCCAAGTTCATGAGGGTGCTCTGTGTTCACATACGAGAACGGAGTCACCGTGCGCCGCGCTGCCCTGCTCTCCGTCGTCACCGCGCTGGTGCTGGGCTTCTTCGCCCAGCCCGGCACCACCGCCCAGGCGGCCCCCGCCACCTTCGTCCATCCCGGAGTCGACGTCTCCCGGAGCCAGTTGGACTTCGCCCGCACCGAGGTCCTCGCCGGCGCCCAGCCCTGGAAGGGCGCCTACGACCAGATGATGGCCAGCTCCTACGCCAGCCTGAGTCGCACCCCGAAGCCCAGAGCCGTCGTCGAGTGCGGCTCGTACTCCAACCCCAACTACGGCTGCACCGACGAGCGCGAGGACGCGATCGCGGCCTACACCGACGCGCTCGCCTGGTACATCACCAAGGACGCGCGCTACGCCCAGAAGGCCATCGAGATCATGGACGCCTGGTCGGCCACGATCACCAGCCACACCAACAGCAACGCGCCCCTCCAGACCGGCTGGGCAGGCTCCTCCTGGCCCAAGGCCGCCGAGATCATCAAGTACACGTACACCGGGACGTGGACCAACTCGGCCCGCTTCTCGACCATGCTGCGCAACGTGTACCTGCCCGAGATCATCAACGGCTCCAATTCCAACGGGAACTGGGAGCTGACGATGATGGACGCCGCGGTCGGCATCTCCGTCTTCCTGGAGGACAAGACGTCGTACGACAAGGCCATGGCGATCTTCCGGACGCGGACGGCCGCGTACATCTACCTCGCCTCGGACGGTTCCGTACCGAAGACCGTGCCGAGCCAGAACCTCAACACCACGGCGAAGATCGTCAGTTACTGGCAGGGCCAGTCGACCTTCGTCACCGGGCTCACCCAGGAGACGTGCCGCGACTTCACGCACACCGGGTACGGCCTCTCCTCGATCTCGCACGTCGCCGAGACCAGCCGGATCCAGGGCGCCGACCTCTACGGCACCGACGTGGGGGAGCGGCTGCGGCAGGCGCTCGGGTTCCAGGCCAAGTACCAGCTGGGCACGGCCGTCCCGAGCTGGCTGTGCGGCGGGTCGCTGACCCTCGGGCTCGGGCCGGTCACCGAGGTCGGCTACAACGCCCTGCACAACCGCCTGGGCATCGCCATGACCAACACCCAGACGCTCACCCTGAACAACCGCCCGGCCGGCAGCAACAACCTCTTCGTGGCCTGGGAGACCCTCACCCACGGCGACAACCCCAACTGAACATCCTGAACATCGCCGGATCCTGATGCCCGTACGGTGCCGTAGCCGTACGGGCATCAGGGATGCGTCAAAGACGTCCCGTCCCGCGCTCGCCACCCCATTTGTCGGACTTATTGGCCGTAAAGTCGACGCTGCGTACACGGGTGTGACGGGAAGACAATGGGGCCATGGGACGCGGCAAGCTTCGGATCTACCTCGGTGCGGCACCGGGCGTCGGCAAGACGTACGCCATGCTGTCCGAGGCCCACCGCAGGGTGGAGCGGGGCACCGACTGCGTGGTCGCCTTCGTGGAGCACCACGACAGGGCCCGCACCGAGGTGATGCTGCACGGCCTGGAGCAGGTCCCGCGCGCGGAGCTGGCCTACCGGGGGACCGTCTTCACCGAGATGGACGTCGACGCGGTGCTGCGCCGGGCCCCCGCCGTCGCCCTGGTGGACGAACTCGCCCACACCAACATCCCGGGCTCCCGCAACACCAAGCGCTGGCAGGACATCGAGGAGCTGCTCGCGGCCGGTATTGATGTGGTGTCCACCGTCAACATCCAGCACCTCGAGTCCCTCGGCGATGTCGTCGAGTCGATCACCGGAGTGCGGCAGCAGGAGACCGTGCCCGACGAGGTCGTCCGGCGGGCCGACCAGATCGAACTCGTCGACATGTCGCCCCAGGCGCTCCGTCGCCGGATGGCGCACGGCAACATCTACAAGCCCGACAAGGTCGACGCGGCCCTGTCGAACTACTTCCGGCCCGGAAACCTCACCGCCCTGCGGGAGTTGGCGCTGCTGTGGGTGGCCGACCGGGTCGACGAGTATCTCCAGGAGTACCGCAGTGAGCACCAGGTCTCGGCGATCTGGGGTTCGCGCGAGCGGATCGTCGTAGGACTGACCGGCGGGCCGGAAGGACGGACGTTGATACGGCGGGCCGCGCGGCTCGCCGAGAAGGGGGCCGGCGGTGAGGTGCTGGCCGTCTACATCTCCCGCAGCGACGGCCTGACCGCGGCCTCCCCGAAGGAACTCGCCCTCCAGCGCACGCTCGCCGAGGACCTCGGCGGGACCTTCCACCACGTAGTGGGCGACGACATCCCGGCCGCGCTGCTCGACTTCGCGCGCGGGGTGAACGCCACGCAGATCGTCCTCGGCTCCTCGCGCCGCAAGACCTGGCAGTACGTCTTCGGGCCGGGGGTGGGCGCCACGGTCGCCCGCGAGTCCGGTCCCGACCTGGACGTCCACATCGTCACCCACGAGGAGGTCGCCAAGGGGCGCGGGCTGCCCGTGTCCCGGGGTGCGCGGCTCGGGCGGGCCCGGATCGTCTCGGGGTGGCTGGTCGGCGTGGTCGGGCCGGTGGGGCTCGCGATCCTGCTGAACGCCGTCCATCTCGGCCTCGCCAACGACATGCTGCTGTTCCTGTCGCTGACGGTGGCGGCGGCGCTACTCGGCGGGCTGCTGCCGGCGCTGGTCTCGGCGGCCCTCGGCTCGTTCCTGCTGAACTACTACTACACGCCCCCGCTGCACCGGCTGACGATCGCCGACCCCAAGAACATCGTCGCCATCGCGATCTTCGTCGGCGTCGCCGTGTCCGTGGCCTCCGTGGTGGACCTCGCCGCGAGACGCACCCAGCAGGCCGCCAGACTGCGCGCCGAGTCGGAGATCCTGTCCTTTCTCGCGGGCAGCGTGCTGCGCGGCGAGACCAGCCTGGAGGCCCTCTTGGAGCGCGTCCGGGAGACCTTCGGCATGGAGTCCGTGGCCCTGCTGGAGCGCAAGAGCGATGTGGAGCCCTGGACCTGCGCGGGCCGGGTGGGCGTCGGGGCGCCGCTGGAGCGGCCCGAGGACGGCGACGTGGACATGCCGGTCGGCGACCACATGGCCCTCGCGCTGACCGGCCGGGTGCTGCCCGCCTCCGACCGCCGCGTCCTCGCCGCCTTCGCCGCGCAGGCAGCCGTCGTACTGGACCGCAGGCGCCTGCGTGAGGAGGCCGACCAGGCCCGTGCGCTCGCCGAGGGCAATCGCATCCGTACGGCCCTCCTGGCGGCCGTGAGCCACGATCTGCGGACGCCGCTGGCCGGCATCAAGGCGGCCGTGTCGAGTCTGCGGTCCGACGACGTGGCGTGGTCCGAGGAGGACCAGGCCGAGCTGCTGGAGGGCATCGAGGCCGGCGCCGACCGGCTCGACCACCTCGTGGGCAACCTGCTCGACATGTCCCGCCTCCAGACCGGCACGGTCACGCCGATCATCCGCGAGATCGACCTCGACGAGGTGGTGCCGATGGCGCTCGGCGGGGTCCCCGAAGGCAGCGCCGAACTCGACATCCCGGAGACGCTGCCCATGGTGGCCGTCGACCCCGGGCTCCTGGAGCGCGCGGTGGCCAACCTGGTCGAGAACGCGGTCAAGTACAGCCCGCCCGGCGAAACCGTCCTGGTGTCCGCCAGCGCCATCGCCGAGCGCGTCGAGGTACGGGTGGTCGACCGGGGCCCGGGAGTCCCGGACGAGGCCAAGGACCGCATATTCGAGCCCTTCCAGCGCTACGGCGATGCCCCGCGCGGCGCCGGAGTGGGACTCGGTCTCGCCGTGGCGCGCGGCTTCACCGAGGCGATGAACGGCACCCTCAACGCCGAGGACACCCCCGGCGGCGGCCTCACCATGGTGCTCACGCTCCGCGCGGCGGACGGCATCGTGGACAACGCGCATGACGTGTTTGACGTACAACCGGAAAGGCAGGCCTCATGACCAGGGTCCTCGTGGTCGAGGATGAGCCGCAGATCGTGCGGGCCCTCGTGATCAACCTCAAGGCGCGGAAGTACGAGGTCGACGCGGCCGCCGACGGCAAGACCGCCCTCGACCTCGCCGCCTCCCGCCACCCGGACGTGGTCGTCCTCGACCTGGGGCTGCCCGACATGGACGGCGTCGAGGTGATCCGGGGGCTGCGCGGCTGGACCCGGGTGCCGATCCTCGTGCTGTCCGCGCGGCACTCCTCCGACGAGAAGGTCGAGGCGCTGGACGCGGGCGCCGACGACTACGTCACCAAGCCGTTCGGCATGGACGAGCTGCTGGCCCGGCTGCGGGCCGCCGTGCGCCGGGCCGAGCCCACCGGGGGCGGCGAGGACGACGTCCTGGTCGAGACCGAGGAGTTCACCGTCGACCTGGCCGCCAAGAAGGTCCAGCGGGACGGGCGGGACGTACGGCTGACCCCCACGGAGTGGCATCTGCTGGAGGTGCTGGTGCGCAACACGGGGCGGCTGGTCAGCCAGAAGCAGCTGCTCCAGGAGGTGTGGGGGCCGTCGTACGGGACCGAGACGAACTACCTGCGCGTGTACATGGCCCAGCTGCGGCGCAAGCTGGAGACGGACCCCGCGCATCCGAAGCACTTCATCACGGAGCCCGGTATGGGATACCGGTTCGAGCGCTAGGGCCGCGGGTACGTCGCTGTCGGTGGACCCCGGTACGCTTCAGATATGAGCGCTGTCCCTCGTTCCGAAAAGCCGGCCGGACGGTTCCGGCGGATGCTCGACCGGCTCTCCACCTCGCAGGAGGACCTGGAGTCGGAGGAGCTGCGTGAGGACGCCGAGACCGAGGGCTGTGTCCGGATCGGCGACTGCCACGACCGACAGATCGTGACGGTTACTGGTACGTTGCGCACGGTCACGCTGCGCCCCCGGGCGGGAGTTCCGGCCCTGGAGGCCGAGCTGTTCGACGGTTCGGCCGCGCTGGACGTGGTGTGGCTCGGCAGGCGTTCCATCGTGGGGATAGAACCGGGGCGCAAGCTGATCGCGTCCGGCCGGATCTCGATGAGCAGAGGCCGCCGGGTGCTCTTCAACCCCAAATACGAACTGAGACCCCTCGGACGGGAGTAGCCGGTGACGTCGCTCGACAAGCCGACCGCGGACACCGTGGACGCCGAAGACAGCGAGCAGGATGTCCGGGCGGTGACCGAGGCAGCCCTCTTCGAGGCGTTCGGCGGACTGCGCGGCATGATCGAAACGGTCCTGCCCGGTCTCCTCTTCGTCAGCATCTTCACCATCAACAAGAACCTGCACTGGTCGGCGATCGCCGCGCTGGCCGTGGCGCTGGCCCTGGTCGTGGTCCGGCTGGTGATGCGGGACACCGTCAAGCACGCCTTCAGCGGCGTCTTCGGCGTCGCCTTCGGTGTCGTCTTCGCGATGATGACGAACAACGCCAAGAACTTCTATCTCCCCGGCATGCTCTACACGTTGGGGCTCGCGCTCGCGTACATCATCACGACGCTCGCGGGCGTACCGCTGATCGGCCTGATCCTCGGCCCGGTCTTCAAGGAGAACCTCTCCTGGCGGACCCGCAACCCCGGCCGCAAGAAGGCCTACGCGAAGGCCAGTTGGGCCTGGGGCCTGATCCTCCTCGCCAAGTGCGCGATCCTCTTCCCGCTCTACTGGTGGGCCAACACCGCCCAACTGGGCTGGGTCCTGGTCGCGTTGAAGATCCCGCCCTTCCTCCTCGCCGTCTGGCTCACCTGGGTCTTCCTGGCGAAGGCGCCCGCGCCGATCGACGTGTTCGCGGAGATGGAGGCGGAGGAGCAGGCGGAGAAGGAACGCAAGGCTGCCGCGGAGGCCTCCGGCGAGGTCGGTGCGCGACACCGGCGTGATGGGTGACCGTTCGTCGCGGTGGGCGTCCCCTGGGACCTATGCCCACCCACCACCCGTTTACTGCCTGTTGAGAAGTGAACGTTGAAAGGGCGCCCTGAGATCTCAGGGCGCCCTTCCTCGTCGTATCCCCGAAGGGGTCAGCTCGCCGCGTCCTCCCGGCGGACCGACAACAAGTCCTCCAGCTGCTCCTCGCGCGCCTGAGCCGCCACGAACAGCAGCTCGTCGCCCGCCTCCAGGGAGTCTTCCCGGGACGGCGTCAGCACGCGCGTGCCGCGGATGATCGTGACCAGGGACGTGTCCTCGGGCCACTCCACGTCGCCGACCTGGGTGCCCGCGAGGGCGGACTCCTCGGGGAGGGTCAGCTCGACGAGGTTGGCGTCGCCGTGGCTGAAGCGGAGGAGGCGGACGAGGTCGCCGACCGACACCGCCTCCTCGACCAGGGCCGACATCAGACGCGGGGTGGAGACGGCCACGTCGACGCCCCAGGACTCGTTGAAGAGCCACTCGTTCTTCGGGTTGTTGACGCGGGCGACGACGCGCGGGACGCCGTACTCCGTCTTCGCGAGGAGGGAGACGACGAGGTTGACCTTGTCGTCGCCGGTCGCGGCGATCACGACGTTGCAGCGCTGCAACGCCGCCTCGTCCAGGGACGTGATCTCGCAGGCGTCGGCCAGCAGCCACTCCGCCTGGGGGACCCGCTCGACCGAGATCGCGGTCGGGGCCTTGTCGATGAGAAGGATCTCGTGACCGTTCTCCAGCAGCTCACCGGCGATCGAACGTCCGACCGCGCCGGCTCCGGCAATGGCGACCCTCATCAGTGACCGCCCTCCTCTTCGGGACCCTTGGCGAACGCCGCCTCGACCTTGTCGACCTCGTCCGTACGCATCATCACGTGCACGAGGTCGCCCTCCTGCAACACGGTCTGCGAAGAGGGCAGCATCGCCTCGCCGAGACGGGTGAGGAACGCCACGCGGACGCCCGTCTCCTCCTGAAGCTTGCTGATCCGCTGGCCGACCCAGGCGGCCGAGGCGTGCACCTCGGCGAGCTGGACGCCGCCGGTGGGGTCCCGCCACAGCGGCTCCGCGCCCGAGGGCAGCAGCCGGCGCAGCATCTGGTCGGCGGTCCAGCGGACCGTGGCCACGGTGGGGATGCCCAGGCGCTGGTAGACCTCGGCGCGGCGGGGGTCGTAGATACGGGCCGCGACGTTCTCCACGCCGAACATCTCGCGGGCCACGCGCGCGGAGATGATGTTCGAGTTGTCACCGCTGGAGACGGCCGCGAACGCGCCGGCCTCCTCGATGCCCGCTTCGCGGAGAGTGTCCTGGTCGAAGCCGACCCCGGTGACCCGGCGGCCGCCGAATCCCGGGCCCAGCCGACGGAAGGCGGTGGGGTCCTGGTCGATCACGGCGACCGTGTGCCCCTGTTGCTCCAGGGTCTGGGCGAGAGCGGAACCCACTCTGCCGCAGCCCATGATGACGATGTGCACGACCGTCCTTCCGGTGTCCTGAAATCAATGCTCAGCCCCATCAGGGTCTCAGACCGAGGCCCAAGCTACACACGCCCGGTCCATCCACGGCACCCCTGTGCGTCAGCGGCGGCCGATGCTGCGCACGCTGGCCAGGGTGAGGATTCCGAGGCCGACGAGGGCGGCCAGGGCGCCGATCAGCTCTGCGGTCGCGGGCATGGAACCTCCAGGAGGCGTGGGGAGCGGGGTTTTGTCATATAGACACGGAGCCGGCGCTCCCGACGGAATCCGCGGCTCCACTCGTCCCTGATTTCACTCGTGAGGCAGATGACAGGGTCTAAGACGGTGGCGAGTAGAGGATCGCCTGTTCGAAGGCCTACGATCCTCTGTTGTGTCCAAACTGACCGACGTGCCCAAGCGCATCCTCATCGGGCGCGCACTGCGCAGCGACCGGTTGGGCGAAACGCTCCTGCCGAAGCGCATCGCACTCCCCGTCTTCGCCTCCGACCCGCTGTCCTCCGTGGCGTACGCGCCCGGCGAGGTGCTGCTGGTCCTCTCCATCGCGGGCGTGTCGGCGTACCACTTCAGCCCCTGGATCGCCGTCGCGGTCGTGGTGCTGATGTTCACCGTGGTCGCCTCCTACCGGCAGAACGTGCACGCCTATCCCAGCGGCGGCGGCGACTACGAGGTGGCCACCACCAACCTCGGCCCCAAGGCCGGCCTCACCGTCGCCAGCGCGCTGCTCGTCGACTACGTCCTCACCGTCGCCGTCTCGATCGCCTCAGGCATCGAGAACCTCGGCTCCGCGATCCCGTTCGTGATCGAGCACAAGGTGATCTGCGCGGTTGCCGTCGTGGTCCTGCTCACGCTGATGAACCTGCGCGGGGTGAAGGAGTCCGGCTCGCTGTTCGCGATCCCGACGTACGTCTTCGTCGCGGGCGTCTTCGTCATGATCGCGTGGGGCGCCTTCCGCGGACTGGTGCTCGGCGACACCATGCGCGCGCCGACCGCCGAGTACCACATCAGGGCCGAGCACCAGGGCCTGGCGGGCTTCGCCCTGGTCTTCCTGCTGCTGCGCGCCTTCTCCTCAGGGTGTGCGGCGCTCACCGGTGTCGAGGCGATCTCCAACGGCGTCCCGGCCTTCCGCAAGCCCAAGTCCAAGAACGCGGCGACCACCCTCGCGGCGATGGGCATCCTGGCCGTCACGATGTTCTGCGGGATCATCGCCCTCGCCATGACGACCAAGGTCCGCATGGCCGAGAACCCGGCCAATGACCTGCTGCACAACGGCGTCGCGATCGGCTCCGGCTATGTCCAGAACCCGGTGATCTCGCAGGTCGCCGAGGCCGTGTTCGGCAAGGGCAGCTTCCTGTTCGTCGTGCTGGCCGCGGCCACCGCGCTGGTCCTGTTCCTGGCCGCCAACACGGCGTACAACGGCTTCCCGCTGCTCGGCTCGATCCTCGCCCAGGACCGCTACCTCCCGCGCCAGCTGCACACCCGGGGCGACCGCCTGGCCTTCTCCAACGGCATCGTGCTGCTCGCCGGCACGGCCGCACTGCTGCTGGCGATCTACGGCGCCGACTCGACCCGGCTGATCCAGCTGTACATCGTGGGCGTGTTCGTCTCCTTCACCCTCAGCCAGACCGGCATGGTCCGGCACTGGAACCGCCACCTGGCCACCGAGAAGGACCAGGCCAAGCGCCGCCACATGGTCCGCTCGCGCGCGATCAACACGTTCGGCGCGTTCTTCACCGGCCTGGTGCTGGTCGTCGTCCTGGTCACGAAGTTCACGCACGGCGCCTGGGTGGCGCTGCTCGGCATGTGCATCTTCTACGCCACGATGACCGCGATCCGTAAGCACTACGACCGGGTCGCCGAGGAGATCGCGGCCCCCGAGGGCCCCAGCGACGACAGCCTCCGCCCGTCCCGCGTCCACTCGGTCGTCCTGATCTCCAAGATCCACCGCCCGGCGCTACGGGCCCTGGCCTACGCCAAGTTGATGCGCTCGGACACCCTGGAGGCGCTCAGCGTCAACGTCGACCCGGCGGAGACCAAGGCGCTGCGCGAGGAGTGGGAGCGGCGCGGGATCGACGTACCGCTGAAGGTGCTGGACTCGCCGTACCGCGAGATCACGCGGCCGATCATCGAGTACGTGAAGGGGCTGCGGAAGGAGTCGCCGCGGGACGCGGTGTCCGTGATCATCCCCGAGTACGTCGTCGGCCACTGGTACGAGCATCTCCTCCACAACCAGAGCGCGCTGCGGCTCAAGGGCCGGCTGCTGTTCACGCCGGGCGTGATGGTGACGTCGGTGCCGTACCAGCTGGAGTCCTCCGAGGCGGCGAAGAACCGGGCGCGGAAGCGGAGCGAGTGGAGTGCGCCGGGTGCGGTGCGGCGCGGTCCCGCGGAGGAGCGGCACAGCGAGTCGTCCTCCAAGTCGAAGCTCTAGCTGCGGCGGCTTTGTGGTGAGCGGCCGGGCGGGGTCCACGTAGACTGGTGGGCTGTTGTCCGGCCGTACCCCCTTTGACGTTGTGGAGTCACCCCGCCATGCAGGCAGAACCGAAGAAATCGCTGGTGGGGGAGGAGTACGAGGTCGAGGTGGGCCCCGTCGCCCATGGCGGGCACTGCATCGCCCGTACGTCCGAGGGGCAGGTGCTGTTCGTGCGGCACGCGCTGCCCGGTGAGCGTGTCGTCGCGCGGGTCACCGACGGCGAGGAGGGCGCGCGGTTCCTGCGTGCCGATGCCGTGACGATCCTGGACGAGTCCAAGGACCGTGTCGAGGCGCCCTGTTCGTACGCCGGGCCCGGCCGCTGCGGCGGCTGCGACTGGCAGCACGCCAAGCCCGGCGCCCAGCGCCGCCTCAAGGGCGAGGTCATCACCGAGCAGTTGCAGCGGCTCGCGGGGCTCACGCCCGAGGAGGCCGGCTGGGACGGCACGGTGATGCCGGCCGAGGGTGACAAACTGCCGGCGGGCCAGGTGCCGCGGTGGCGCACGCGCGTGCAGTACGCGGTGGACGTCGACGGCAACGCCGGTCTGCGCAAGCACCGTTCGCACGAGGTCGAGCCCATCGAGCACTGCATGATCGCGGCGCCGGGCGTCAGCGAGCTGGGCATCGAGGAGCGCGACTGGTCCGGCATGGCCTCGGTCGAGGCGATCTCGGCGACGGGTTCCCAGGACCGCATGGTCATCCTGGAGCCCCGCCCCGGCGCTCGCCTGCCCCTGGTCGAGTTGGAACGCCCCGTCTCCGTCATGCGCGTCGAGGAGCACGACGGCGGCATCCACCGCGTCCACGGCCGCGCGTTCGTGCGCGAGCGGGCCGACGGCCGTACGTACCGCGTCGGCAGCGGCGGCTTCTGGCAGGTCCACCCGATGGCAGCGGACACCCTCGTCAAGGCGGTCATGCAGGGCCTGCTGCCGCGCAAGGGCGACATGGCCCTCGACCTGTACTGCGGCGTCGGCCTCTTCGCGGGCGCGCTCGCGGACCGCCTCGGCGACAAGGGCGCGGTCCTCGGCATCGAGTCCGGCAAGCGCGCCGTCGAGGACGCGCGGCACAATCTCGCCGGGTTCGAGCGGGTGCGGATCGAGCAGGGCAAGGTCGAGAGCGTGCTTCCGCGCACGGGGATCAGCGAGGTCGACCTGATCGTCCTCGACCCGCCGCGGGCCGGGGCCGGCAAGAAGACCGTCGAGCACCTGTCGTCCCTCGGGGCGCGGAAGATCGCCTACGTGGCTTGCGATCCGGCGGCGTTGGCTCGGGACCTGGCGTATTTCCGGGACGGGGGGTACAAGGTGCGGACGCTTCGGGCGTTCGATCTGTTCCCGATGACGCATCACGTGGAGTGCGTCGCGATTCTGGAGCCGGTCGCCAAGCTGTCCTGACCTGCGGTTTTGTGCGTGCGCATCATGGTGTCAGTCGCGCTGCGCCCCTGGCCAGGCGATGTGACGTGCAGTCCGGCTGAGGCGTACCGCTGAGGATTCCGTGATGCCCAGCGGTCGTGCTCAGTCATGTGTGCGGAGTGGCCACCAGGCTCTTTGTCTGCTGGTGGTACCCGGTGCATGTGGTCCTGACCAGTGCGAATGTGAGCTTTGAAGCAGCGATGGCGGGCTCTGGCCCGTGCACGGTCCGGATCTTGGCCGTGAGCTGGGCGAGGCCGGAACGGTGGGTGATCAGCCCAGGTGCCGGTGCTGCATCGGGTATGCACGAGCTGCATGACGATGAAGTGCGCCTGGTTTACGCTCCGTTGGGCAGGCAGGATCGGCCACTTCAGGCACGGCCACCCACAGATGGGCGGCCTGCTTCTGACGCAGGGGCTGGGACAGATCGTTCCGGCTAGCGTCGGAGCGAACAGAGCCGCCGCCCACAGCGAGATCTTCTTGAAGCCCTCTACCGGACCGCCTCGACCCGCGAACGAACGGTTCCCCGCGCCGGGCCTCGCCATCGGCGTGGTGCAGCGTGGCGGTGGTCAGCCTGTGGCGCCAGGTCGGCGGTCCGTTGTCCGGAACCTCGGCCTTGGCCTCCGCGGCCGTCGGGCGCAGGCTCGCGTTATGGACGCGACGACGGAGGTGCACGGTGGGGGACGGGCTGCGTGCGGTGGTGGTCGGTACCGGCATGATCGGTGCCGTACATGCCACGGCGATCCGCGCCGCCGGAGGTGAACTGGCCGGAATGGTGGCGTCGACGCCCCGGCGCAGTGCGCGGGTCGCCGAGGAGTGGGGGGTGTCCGGCCGGTATCCCGACTTCGCGGCGGTGCTCGCCGACGACAGCGTCCGGGTGGTGCACGTGTGCACACCGAACGCGCTCCATGTCCCGCAGGCGGAGGCCGCGTTGCGGGCGGGCAAGCACGTGGTCTGCGAGAAGCCGCTGGCCACGTCGGTCGCGGACGCCGAGCGGCTGACCGCGCTGGCCGAGCGGACGGGTCTGGTCCTGGCCGTGCCCTTCGTCTACCGCTACCACCCGCTCGTGCGGGAGATCCGGGAGCGTCGGTTGCGCGGCGAGTTCGGCGCCTGGCAGTTGGTCCACGGCAGCTATCTGCAGGACTGGATGCTGTCGCAGGACGTCTCCTCGTGGCGGGTGGATCCGGGTGAGGGCGGCCCGTCACGGGCGTTCGCGGACATCGGCTCGCACTGGTGCGATCTGGTCGAGTGGGTGGCCGGCGTCCGGTTCGGCGAGGTGTCGGCACGTCTGGGCACCACGATCCGGTCCCGGCCCGCCGGTACCGGCAGTAGTTTCTCTGCCGCCGTCGACGGCCCCCGGGTCGCGGTGCGGACCGAGGACGTAGCCACGGTCCTGTTGCGCACGTCCGACGGTGTGCTGGGGACGTTGACGGTGTCCCAGGTGTCGGCGGGGCGGAAGAACCGGCTGTGGTTCGAGCTGGACGGTGCGCGGGCCAGCGCGGTCTTCGACCAGGAGCAGCCGGAGACGGCATGGCTCGGCGGCCAGGACGGGGCGCGGGTGATCGTGCGTGACCCTCAGCACGGTTCGGCCGAGCAGCGTCGGCTGTCGCGGCTGCCCGCGGGCCATGCGCAGGGCTACGCGGACTGCTTCACGTCGTTCGTCGCCGACGCCCACACGACGATACGGAGCGGAATCGCGCCCGACGGCCTGCCGACGGGTGCGGACGGACTGCGTTCGGCGCGGATCGTCGAGGCCGTGCTGCGCTCCGCCGACACGCTCGCTTGGACCGACGTACCCGACACCTCGCCCGACCAGGAGGCCACCCCGTGAAACTTGGCATGCTCACCGCCTGTCTGCCCCGACTGTCCCTCGCGGAGATCGCCGCCTGGGCCGGGGAGGCAGGCTATGAGGCCCTGGAGGTCGCCGCCTGGCCGGACACCGGCGGCCGGGACTTCGAGGCGGCCCATCTCCCGGTGGCCGGTTTCGACGGCCGGGCGGCCGACGCGACACGAGCCCTGCTGGAGCAGCACCGCCTCGGCATCTCCGCCCTCGCCTACTACGAGAACAACCTCCATCCCGATCCGGAGCGCCGGGCCGCGATCCACGCCCACCTGAAGGCGGTCGTGGACACGGCGGCGGCCCTGGACGTCTCGTACGTCGGCACGTTCGTGGGCCGGGACTGGACCAGGCCGGTGGCGCACAACCTGGCCGAGGCCGAGAAGGTCTTCCCCGAACTCGTCGAGTACGCGGGTGAGAAGGGGGTGAAGGTCATCATCGAGAACTGCGTGATGGAGGGTTGGCACCCTGACGGCTACCCGGGCAACCTCGCCTACTCGCCCGAGCTGTGGGAGTGGATGTTCTCCCTCGGCCTCTACCTCAACTGGGATCCCTCGCACCTCACGTGGATCGGCATCGACCCGGTCACGACCATCGCGCCGTACGCCGACCGCATCGTCCACGCCCAGGCCAAGGACCTCCAGATCCTGCCCGGCAAGGTCGACCGCTACGGCTTCTTCGGCAAGGCGGTGCAGCGCGACGACCCCTGGGACACCGGCTGGTGGCGCTACCGGGTGCCGGGCCGGGGCCAGGTCGACTGGAACGCGGTCGTCGACGCCCTCTACGAGAACGGCTTCACCGGCACCCTGTCCGTCGAACACGAGGACCCGCTGTGGGGCGGCACCGAGGACAAGGTGAAGACGGGACTGGAGATCGCCCACCGGACGCTACGGCCGCTGATCGTGGCCTGAAGAAGCATGAGAAGCACGACGAAACCCCCGGCCTCTGCTGCGAGGCCGGGGGCTTCGTCGTTGTGCTCGGTCGTACTCAGTCGCCGCCCGCGAAGTGGCACGCGGCCCGCTGCCCCGCCGCCGTGACGGTGAGTTGTGGGTCGCTCTCCGCGCAGATCGTGCGCTCCGGGTGTGTCAACGGGCCGATCGGGCACCGGGTGCGGAAGCGGCAGCCCGAGGGCGGGTTCGCCGGGCTCGGCAACTCGCCCCGCAGGACGACGCGCTCGCGCTCGGGCGCCGAGACGTTCGCCACCGGCGACGACGACAACAGTGCGGCGGTGTAAGGGTGTTGGGGGTTGCCGTAGACGTCGGCGACATCGCCGTACTCGACGATTCTGCCGAGGTACATCACCGCGACGGTGTCACTGAGGTGACGGACGACCGACAGGTCGTGCGCGATGAACAGGTAGCCCAGGCCGAGTTCGTTCTGGAGCCGCTGCAACAGGTTGATGATCTGGGCCTGGACGGACATGTCCAGTGCGGAGACCGGTTCGTCGAGGACGAGGGTGCGCGGACGGCGGGCCAACGCCCGTGCGATGCCGATGCGTTGGCGCTGGCCGCCCGAGAACGCGTGCGGGTAGCGGTCGAGGTGTTCGGAGCGCAGTCCCACCTGCTCCAGCAACGAGCGTGCTTCCGCTTCGAGTTCAGGTCCGGCGACGCCCCGGATGCCGAGCGCCTCGGTGAGGGACTGGCGGATCGTGCGCCGGGGGTTCAGGGACGCGTAGGGGTCCTGGAAGACGTACTGCACCGAGGACCGGACCCGTTTGAGGTCCTCCTCGCGCATCGCGCTCACATCGGCTCCGTCGACGCGGACCGTCCCGCCGGCGATCGGATTGATCCCGACGACGGCCCGCGACAGCGTCGACTTGCCGCAGCCGCTCTCGCCGACGAGCCCGAGGGTGCGGCCCGCGGACACGGACAGGCTCACCGAGTCGACGGCGTACACGGGAGGTTCACGGTGGAACAGGCCGCGCTGCCGTGATCCGACGTCGACCCTGAGGTCGCGGATCTCCAGTACGGGTTCGTCCGTGGGCGGCGCGGGTCGCGGCGGGACGGAGGTCGTCAACTCCGTGCGTACCGAGGTGACTTCGACTCCGCGCTGGGCGGCGAAACAGGCCGCGGTCTGCCCGCTCTCCCCGATCTCCAGCAGCTGCGGCGGTGCGTGCGTGCAGGCGTCCTCGGCGAACGGGCAGCGGGGCTCGAACGCGCAGCCGGGCGGCAGGGCGGAGGGGTCGGGAGGGGTGCCGGGAATCGCCGGGAGCGGCCTGCCGGTCAGGTCGTCGTCGAGGCGGGGCATGGCTTCGAGCAGCGCCGCCGTGTAGGGGTGACGCGGGTGCTTGAAGACCTGTTCGACGGTGCCCTTCTCGACCGTACGACCGCTGTACATCACGACGACGTCCGTGCAGAGTTCGGCGACCACGCCCATGTCGTGGGTGATGATCGCGACGGCGATGCCGAGTTCGGTGCGCAGCCGGGCGAGCAGGCGCAGGATCTGGGCCTGGATGGTGACGTCGAGAGCGGTCGTCGGTTCGTCGGCGATGAGCAGCGCAGGGTCGTTGGCCAGCGCGATCGCGATGACGACGCGCTGGCGCATACCGCCGGAGAACTGGTGCGGGTACTGGTCGATCTTCGTCGGTACGTCGGGAATGCCGACCTGGTCGAGGAGTTCGGCCGCTCGCGCACGCGCCGTCTTCTTGTCGACGCCGTGGACCGTCATGGCCTCGACGATCTGGTCGCCGACCTTCATGACCGGGTTGAGCGCGGCCTGCGGGTCCTGGAAGACCATCGCGACCTTGCTGCCGCGGCGGCGCCGCATCTCGCGTTCGGGGAGCGCGAGCAGGTCCTCGCCCTCGAACTGCACGGTGCCCGCGACGACTTGGCCCGGTGGCCGCAGCATCCGCATGATCGAGCGCGCGGTGACCGACTTGCCCGAGCCGGACTCGCCGACGATGCCCAGGACGTCACCCGGGTAGATGTCGAAACTGACGTCGTCGACGGCTTTGACGCCGCCGCTCGCCAGCCTGAACTCGGTGCCCAGGCCCTCGACACGCAGCAACGGTACGGCCCTGTCCGTGGCGGCCTCCGGCGGTTCGGTCAAAGGTGAGTTGGTCGTCGGGGTCATCGGCGATTCACCGCCTCGTTGAGTGCGTCCGACATCAGGCCGACGCCCACCGCGAGCAGCAGAAGCAGCGAGGCGGGGCCGATGATGTAGGTGGGTGACTGGACCACGAACCGCAGGCCGTTGTTGAGCAGGACGCCGAGCGACGGTGTGGGCGGCTGTACGCCGAGGCCGACGATGGACAGGCCCGCCTCGATGTAGACGCCGACGACCATCCAGACGGCGCCGTTCACGACGATGGCGTCCATGGCGTTCGGCAGCACGTGCCGCACGAGGAGCTGACGGCGTGAGACACCGAGCACCCGGGCGGCGAGGACGTACTCCCGGTCCTGCTGGCTGAGCCAGGCCCCGCGGGCCAGGCGTCCCGCGCTGGGCAGGCCGCCGATCAGAATGGTGAGGAAGAGCGCGAACCAGCCGGCTCCGAGAACGGCCACCAGACAGACCCCGAGGATCAGCCCGGGGAAGCCGATGATCACGTCCAGCAGCCGCTGCACCCCCGCACCGAGCCATCCGGAGATCGCGCCGGAGAGGCCGAGCAGGGTGCCGATCGCCATGCTGAGCGGCACCGCGCTGAGGATGAGGCTCAGGTCGACGCGCAGGCCGTAGACGCTGCGGACGAAGATGTCGCGGCCGAACTCGTCCGTACCGAAGAGGTGCCCGGCCGAGGGGCCGGCGAAGGTGGTCGCTCCCTGCTGGTCGTAGCCGCCCGGGAAAAGGACGGGCGCGAGCAGTGCGGCGAGCACCATGACCACGAGGATGGTGAGGCCGATGACGCCTCGCGGAGTGCGGAACGCCGACAGATAACGGGCCAGGGTCGGGTTGAGCGATCGGCGCGTGGCCACGGGCGCTGTCAGGGGTAGGTCCGTCATCACTGATCTCCCAGCCTGATCTTGGGGTCGAGCACTGCCAGGACGAGCTCGGTGACGATCTGGCAGATCACCGCCACGCAGACCACGCCGAGGATCAGCACCTGGAGGACGGTGAAGTCGCGCGATGTCACGCTGGAGACGGCCAGTTGGCCGAGGCCGTTGCGGTTGAAGATCGACTCCATGACCACGGCACCGGCGAGGAGGGTGCCGATCTCCAGGCCGATCGCGACGACCGCGCTGCCGAAGCTGTTGCGCAGCACGTGGCGCAGCGTGATCCGCCGCGGCGACGCCCCCTTGGCCAGGGCCAGATCGACGTAGTCCTCGTTGCGGACCCGGGTCATCTCCGTCTGGAGCAGGCGGGCCACACCCCCCGCCGGTGAGAGCGCGAGGGCGACCGCGGGCAGGACCAGGTACTGGATGCCGATCGCCGGATCGTGCACCACGCTCACCTCGCCGCTCACCGGCAGCCAGCGGTGGTACACGCCGAAGACGAGAATCAGGGCGAGCGCGATGAGGAACGACGGTACGGCGACCAGGATGCTGTTGCCCAGATCGAGCGCGGTCCGCGCCCACCAGCGCCTGGTCGAGCCGGCGAGCACCCCCAGCGCCGTTCCGATGACGACGACGAGCAGCGTGGCGAACACAGCCAGCTCCACGGTGCTCTCCAGCCGGTCGCCGATGAGGCTCGCGACGCTGCGGTGCAGGAGGTAGGACTGGCCCAGGTCGCCGTGGAACAGTCCCGAGATCCAGTCCCAGTACTGCACGACAGGTGACCGGTCCAGCCCCAACTCCTTCCGGATGGCGGCGATGTTGGCGGCGGTCGGGTCCGAACCGGCGAGGGTGACGGCGACGTCACCGGGGGCGAGCCGGGGCAGGGCGAAGGCGACGACCGAGCTGGCGAAGAGCACGAACACCACCGACGGCACCTTGCGCATCAGATACCGGATCATTTCGACAGCCAGGCCGTTCCGAGGTCGATGAAGCCCGCCTGGGTCGACTTGATACCGCCCACGGCCCGCGTGCGGACGGTCAGCGTCGGCCGGGTGATCAGCGGGACCGTGAAGGCCTGGTCGAGGAGGTACGCGTTGTAGTCGTGCACCGCGCTCTTCTGCTCGGCGGTCGAGGTGGCGGCGGTCACCTTCTGGACCAGTGCGGAGTACTGCGCGCTCTGGAACTTCAGCAGATTGTCGCTCGCCACGTACTCGGGCCGGCTGACCAGCTGGGACGCGGGGGAGAGGGCGTTGCTGCCCATGATCAGGACCCCGGGCGCGCCCATGTCCCGCTTGGCGATCCGCTCGTCGTAGTCCGTCGGGGCGAGCGGGACCGCCTTGGCGGTGATTCCGACAGCGGCGAGATTGTTCTTGACGATCTGGAAGATGCCGGTGGACTCGGGGCTGTTCAGGGTGACGACATTGAGCGTCACGTTCTTCACACCCGCCTGGGCGAGCATCTTCTTGGCCTTCGCCGGCTGGTACGTGTAGTGCTTCGCCTGCGTCGCGTCGTACCCGACGGTCGAGGACCGCCACGGCAGGTCGGTGGCCTCCGCCTGCCCGCCCTCGACCTGCTGGTTGATGCGGTTGCGGTCGATCGCGTACTGGATCGCCTGCCGGACCGTCTTGTTGTCGAACGGCGCCTTCGTGACGTCGAACGCGAGCGAGAGGGCCGATCCGCCCGAGGTCACCAGGGAGTAGCCCGACTGCTCGGCCAGGCTGCGCGAGTCGAGGGCGGCGATACCGGTGCCGTACTGCACGCGACCGCTGCGGATCGCCGAGACGATGGCGGTCGGGTCGTTGATGACGTTGATCTCGATCTTGTCGAGATGGGTGTTCTTGGCGTCCCGGTACTTGGCGTACTTGGTGAGCACGACCTTCCCGCCGGGCGTCCATGATGTCCAGGAGTAGCGGCCGGTGCCGTCGACGACCTTGCCGGCCGCGTTGCCCGCGTACGTCGCGGGGTTGACGATCGGCATCGTCTCGAAGAGGTCGAAGATGTTGGGCGTCGGCTTCGAGAAGGTCAGCTTGAGTTCGTGGTCGCCCTCGGCCTTCATGGACGTGATCTGGGCGGCGATCGGCTGGTTGGCCGCGCCCGCCGCGGGGTCCTGGACCTTCTTCAGCGTGAACAGGACGTCGTTCGCCGTCAGTTCGCGGCCGCTGTGGAACGTGACGTCGTCGCGGAGCGTGATGTCGATGCTTCTGGCGTCGGGCGCCAGTTTCCACGACTTGGCGAGGACGCCGTTGGGCTTGCCGGTCTTGGCGTCGATGAGCGTCAGCGTCTCGAAGACCTGGTACTCGGAGAGGATGTTGCCGACCGAGGTCTTCAGGAATCCTCCGGGGTCGACGTCGCTGGTCTGCGCGACGACGAGAGTCCCTCCGTCGCGCACCGCGCCGGCGGACGCGGAGGTACCGGCGACGGGCTGGGTGGCGGCGCTGCACGCGGCCGACGTGAGCAGGGCCGCGCCCACGGCGACGCCTGCTGTCAGTCGGCGGTACCGGGCTGGCTGGGTGAGTGACATCGGTACTCCTTGAGCTGCGAGGGTTGAGGGAGGAGCTTGGAGTGCGGGGCCCGTCGGTGCGGTTCAGTGATCGCCGCGCAGGTCGAGCGCGACCTTGCCCCAGGGGTGGCCGGACTCGACCTCTGCCAGGGCGGACCCGGCGTCCTCGAACCTGAAAGCGCCGCTGACCCGGGGATTGAACCGTTCGTCCGCCACCCGCCGGGCCAGTTCGGTGAGCGTTTCGGTGGTGCTCGCGCGCGACAACGGGCGGCCACCGAACCGGGCCGCCGTCTCGGGGGCGGCGACCGTGAGGATCCGGCAGCCCATGGAGATCACCGGTGCGACGCTCCGCAGCGCGTCCCCGCCCACGAGGTCGAGGATCGCGTCGGCGCCGTCCGGCAAGGCTTTGCGCAGCCGTTCGCCGAAGTCGTCGCTGTCGTAGGCGATCGCGGTGGCGCCCAGCGATGCGACGAACTCCCGTTTGGCAGCGGTGGCGGTGCCGAAGACGGACACTCCGGCGTCACACGCGAGCTGCGCCGCAGCGACACCGACGCCGCCACCGATGCCCAGGATCAGCAGACTCTCGCCGGCTTTCGGAGCGAGCCGCCCGATCCCGTCGTAGGCGGTGCCGGCTGCCACCGGCAGGACGGCCGCGTCGGTCCAGGAGACCGCGGCGGGCTTGAGTGCCGTCCGGCTCGTGGTGAGGAGCGCGAACCGCGCGTAGCCGCCGCAGCCCCGGTCGTTGGTGCCGAACACCGGGTCGCCGACGGCGAACTGATCGGCGTCCGGGCCGAGTTGGACGACCACACCCGCGACCTCACGACCGAGAACGGCCGGCAGGTCGAGGGGCAGGAAGGCGCGGTGCATCCCGGCCCGCACCTTCCAGTCCACCGGGTTGACCCCGGCGGCACACACCTCGACGAGCAGCTCGCCCGGCCCCGGCACGGGCCTGGGCAGATCGAGGAACCGCTGCACCTGCGGTCCGCCGTATGCGGTGAATCCGTACGCTGCGGGCACGTCGAGCCTCCAACTCCGGGTGCCGGAACGGTCAGTGCTGCTGCCGGGCCCACTCGCCGCAGAGCCGGACGCTCTCCTCGGGGGTCGCCTGCGCGCCCTTGTCGACCTCGATGACGAGCCAGCCGTCGAAGCTCTCGGGCAGTGCGGCCAGCGTGGCCGGAATGTCCACGGAGGCGTGGCCGGGCTCCGCCCACAGGCCGGCGAGGACGGTCTCCTGGTAGGTCCAGCCCTCGGCGATGCCGCGCTCGGCGACATCCGCGCGGAAGTCCTTGACGTGCATCGCGGCGACCCGCTCCCCGTACTCGCGGATCAGGCCGATGACGTCGGCGCCGGCCCAGCCGAGGTGGCCGATATCGGGGCCGAAGGACAGGACGTCCGCCGGAACGGTGTCGAGGATGAAGCGGGTCTCCTGCTCGGTCTCCGCCCAGGTACCGATGTGCGGATGGAAGGCGGCCGTGATGCCGTTGGCCTTCGTGGTCTCGCCCATCCTCGCGAACACGTCCCGGACCCGCTCCAGGCGTTCCGGAGTGGCGTCGGCGCCCACCGCGGGGCGGTGCACGCGCGGTGCCTGCTTGTTCATGCCGGTGGCCACGAAGACGGTGGGCAGGCCGAGTTCGGCCATCTGCGTGCTCATCCGGTCGGTCTTCTCCAGGTGTGCCCGCAGGCTCGCCTCGTCCATGGGCAGCGGGCCCGAGATGTAGCCGGGGGCGGGCAACAGGCCGTGGTCGGCGAGGAGTTGGCCGTACTCGGCCGTGGTGAGGTCCGCCGGGACCTCCGCGTGGACGGAGTCGATGCCCGACTCCTTGATGACCTTGAGGCGTTCGGGGAGCGGCGGGGCGAGGGTGGGGTCGATCCAGCCGTCGTCGGTGGCGATCCACTGAAGCGGGTTGATCGCGATCTTCTCGGGGCTGATGGTCACGGGATGCCTTTCGTCGAAAGTGATCGGGGGCTGAACTGTCAGGCGGACCAACGGGGTTCGGGGCGTTCGCAGGTGCTCTCCAGCCGCACCGTCCGGCCCGACCGGGAGGAGTCCTCCACCGCGCACAGGGCTTCGAGGACGTGGAAGGCGAAGGAGGCATTGGCGCGGTGCGGACCGCCCTCGACGGCCGTCGCCAGGTCGCGTACGCCGAGGCCGCGTCGGGCCTGTTCGCGGGTGCCGACGGCGCCGAAGAGCTCGACGGCCGGCTCCAGCACCGTCCAGTCGCCTTCACCGTGACGCCGAAGGCGTACGTCGCCGTCGAAGTGGTTCGGGTTCGGCAGCGAGAGGGTGCCCTCGGTGCCGTAGATCTCCATGGCGGGCAGGTCGGTGTCCCAGACGTCGAAGCTCATCTGGGTGGTGGCGATGACACCGGACGCGAAGGTGAGGACGGCGGCGGCATGGGTGGGGACGGTGACGTCGACGGAGTCGACGGTCCGGCCGGGGGAGGTGACGGTCCGTCGCGGTGCGCCGATGCGGCTGCTCGCGCCGACCGACCGCACCGGGCCCAGGGCGTTCACGAGGATCGTGAAGTAGTACGGGCCCATGTCCATCACCGGGCCGCCGCCCTCCTGGAACAGGAAGGCCGGGTTCGGGTGCCAGGTCTCGGCCTTGCTGTGGCTGATGAAGGCGGAGGCACCGATCGGGGTGCCGATCGCGCCCGAGTCGATCGCCTTGCGCAGCGTCTGGCTCGCGCTTCCCAGGAAGGTGTCCGGCGCCGAGCCGAGGACACGCCCGCTGCGGGCGGCGGCCTCCAGAACGGTCCGGCCCTCCTCGACGGTGGTCGCGAGGGGCTTCTCGACGTAGACGTGCTTGCCGGCTTCCAGAGCGGTGACGACCGTGCGTGCGTGGTGCACGGGCGGGGTGAGGTTGACGAGGATGTCCACGCTGACGTCGGCGTACAGTTCCGCGGCGTCGCCCCAGGCCGGGATGCCGTGCTCGACGGCGGCCTGTTTCGCGCGGGCCACGTCGATGTCGCCGACGCGGACGATCCGCAGTTCCGGATAGCGGGCCAGGCCGGTCACATACCGGCCGAAGATGTTGCCGCTGCCCAGGATGCCGATGCGATGCGTGTGCTTGACCATGCCGTGAGTTCCTCCGGAGAGTGACGGGCGTAGGGGTGATGCGTGGAAGGCGCGAGGGCGCTGCGTGGAATTCGGCGGAGAGAGCGGACCGGTGGTCGGGAGCGCGAGGGGTCGCTCAGACCGAAACGAGTGGCCGGTTCCGGCTGGGTTGTTCGGCATTTAAAGGCTGTGCCGCCGAGTGGCACGAGAGCTGCGGTCCGGTGAGCAGAACATCGGGACCTGGGTTATCGAATCGTGACAAGTGAAACTGACGAGGTGTCAGGCGGCTCGTGTTCGGCTGCGGGAATCGGTCGCGCGGGTGATCGGCGCGACGCGGCCCGCCGAAGCGCGGAGATGAGGGAGTGCGCAGCTCACGGCCGTGCGCGAGGGTGACGTCCAGACCGTCGCACGGGTCGGCGGACGGTCGGCGGGAGCAGGCGGACGACGTGCCGGAGTGCCGCCCGGAGGCGGCGATTCCGTGCCCGGACGGGACCTTGATCGCCCGTGCCTGGTCCGTCGAGTGATCCGATTTCATTGCTTCGGATGCCTCTTCTGGCTATCCTCCCGGAATTTTTCGAGCCGTCCGGGGTTCTTGGTGCCGCTGTCGTCCAATCGGCCACGGCGTGAACGCCGGGTTGCCCATCACCATCGTTTGGTTCACATACGGGGGACAAGATGCCGCTTTTAGTTTTTCCAGCGGACTAAAGATGGCGGAATGCCCTTGCCGTCGTGGTCCGAATGTCGTGGTTGACGGACGCGCTCCACAGGTCGGATGGTGAGGGGGCTCAAGGAGGCGGAATTAAGACCGTGACGTTTCATAAAGGCGGGTACCAGCCGGCCGCTCCCGTGCTGCTGCCCGCGGTTCCCGTGGGGCTGCACCGGGTCCTGGACCTGGTCGTCTCGGGCGAGGCGACCAGCCGTGCCGAGATAGCGCGGCGCAGCGGACTCGCCCGCTCGACGGTCGGCCAGCAGGTCGCCCATCTCGTCGGACACGGCATCCTGGAGGAGATCGAGTCGGGCGAGTCGGTGCGCGGCCGACCACCGCGTGTACTGACGCTCTCCCCGCGCGCGGGCACCATCGCCGTGGCCGACGTCGACACCCTGGCCTCGCGCGTCGCGATCGCCGACCTCACGGGCCGCGTGCTCGCCGAGGACACCGTGCATGTGCGCCTGGACAGCGGTCCGGAAACGGTGCTGGAGCGGGTGTCCGAGCGCCTGCTGGGCCTGCTGGAGAAGGCCGGGCGTGACCCACGCCGGGTCCGTCAGGTGGTGATGGGTCTGCCCGGGCCCGTCGACTTCCAGCGCGGCTGCGCCGTGCGCCCGACGGGCATGCCGGGCTGGGACGGCTACCCGGCCGCCGAGGCCCTCGGCGCACGCTTTCGCGCCCCTGTCCTGGTGGACAACGACGCCAACCTCATGGCGCTCGGCGAAGCGGTCCAGGACGAGGTCGACACCCCGCTCCTCTGCCTCAAGATCGCGGCCGGGATCGGGGCCGGACTCGTCACCGCTTCCGGCGACATCTACCGCGGGGCCGACGGAGCCGAAGGCGACGTGGGCCACATACGGGCCGTCGACGGCGGCGATGCCCTGTGCACCTGCGGCAACGTCGGCTGTGTCAGAGGCATCGCCTCGCACCGGGCCGTCCTGCGCACGCTGGGCATCCCCGAGACGACGGACGACGATCCACGGCACGGCGAACGCGAGCTGGCCGAACGCATCACCGACAACGACCCCTCGGCCGTGCACGCGCTGCGCCAGGCCGCCACCGCGATCGGTGAACTCGCGGCCATGCTCGTCGTCATGTACAACCCCCGCACGCTGGTTCTCGGCGGTCCGCTGAGCGACCTGCGTGACGACCTCCTGTCCGGGGTGCGTGCCGTGGTGTACCAGCGCGCCCTGCCCCTGACCACGCGCAAACTGACCATCACGACCACCCGGCCCGACGGCACCTCCTCGATCCACGGGGGCATAGCCCTCGCCCTGCGAGGCGTCTTCAGCGAGCAGGGGATCGCCCGGTTGCTGGTGGACGACCGGGAGGACTGACGCCGGAACCGAGCCGGGTCCGGCAGGAGCGGGCAGGCGAACCCGTAGGCCGGTGGGCGGTGGGCGGTGGCTCATCGGGCCTGAGGTGGTGCGGGAGGCGGCCCGTGCTGCCGAGTGACCAGCGGGTCGACACGGCAGCACGGGCCGCGGCCGGGCCTCGTCGGCGGCCTGACCGGGCGACGTACGGAGAGCTGTCCAGTCGCTCGCCGAGCTCGCTGTGCTCGACGACTCCGGGGCCGGCTTGTCCGGGAGCTGGTAGGGAGCCCGGCTCTTTCGGCGAGCAGGGCACGAGGAGGCTATATGCGCGAAATCTCCTGACGGGAGGTGGAGTTGGTCCGCTCCTGGTCCGGATCTTGGAGGGTGGGGGCCTTCTTTCACAGACAGACGCCCTGCGCTTCAGCGCGTCGGAAGCCGCCGGCATCGGGACGATCTCTGTCGGTGCGGAGAGGTCCCACGACCGTCCCAAGCACGCCCATGACGGTCAGGTGCTCCCCGATGGTCCAGGGTCCCCACGAGGTAGACGAGTGGATAAGTCTCGCCCGTCTTTCCTGCCACCGACCCGAGTTCATGCCCACCCGCTCCGAACCGGCCCATCGCGTTCGGAAAGCGGATGACGTCCAGGGCAACCCGGTTAGGACCTCGGGGTTGCTCGGCTCCGTGCTCGGCCCGGAGTGCCCGGTGAGTGGCTAGGGCGATGCCATGTGGGTCCTGGCGCGAATTCCGTGAACGGTGATCACCTGCGATCTCCGTACGACGAGCGGCGCCGCCCCGGGATACTCAGAGATCAAGGCGAGCAGGTCATGGAGGGAAAGCCCGTGCAGGGGCCAGACAAGGAGACACCGGCACGGAAGACGGTGTCGCCGCGGTGTACCGCCTTCAGCCCGGCGTCCCGCGTGAGTACCGTGAGCGGCCCTGTCCCCGCTGCCCGTGGCGTACGGATGCTGATCTGACCGCGTTCTCCGACCATCCGTTCCGCTGGTGTGCGGGCCGGCTTGCCACGGTGGGTGAACATCACCTGGCCGTCCGCCTGGCCAGCGCGTTCGAGGCACTGCCGGGTGAGGCCGTACGCCGCGCGCCAACTGGCCACGGCTGTACGCCAGTTTGGAGGCGCTCCTCGCGGCTCGCGCCGCGCAGCTTCAGCATGGTGCTCCCGTGCGCCGGTGACGCGGAGACGCGTTGTCGAGGTCCTGGCTGAGGTCCTGGCTGACGTGTGACGACTCGATCGGGAGGCTGTTTCTGTGTCTGGAAGGGGTGCTGATGGAGCAACTGGTGCTGGAAGAAGGTGTGTTGTGGCTCGTCCCGCGTACGCGGGACGAGCGGACGTGTACCTGGCCAGGGTGCCGGACTTGGAGGTGGGCCGGGGTGGCGCTCGCTGGATGGGCGGGCGCCGTTCTCTCCGTCGTGTTGTCGGTTCCGGTCGACCGGTCGGTGATGCTGCGGTGATGGCGCTGCCCGACACGCTCGCGGCCATTCCGTGGTTCTGGGGGTCGACGACTTCGCGACCCGGAAGGGACGTCTACGGAACACTGCTCGTCGACGCGGAGACGCACGCACCGATCGACATGCTCCAAGGCCGCGAAGCCGGACCGTTGGCCCGTCGGCTGCCAGCACACTCGAGTGGGGAGATCATCTGCCGAGACCGGTCCGGGTCCCACACTGGAACAACCACGGCAAGGCCGCCGGTGGAGGCTGTTGACCAGGAGCGTCAGAGGGAGCAAGCCGACGGCGCTGCCCGGCAGTCCCCTCGTGCCTCACTTGGGATCCTTGATGTCGCACTCCGTCTCCGTGAGGGCGGTCGTGTCACCCGCGACGCGGCTGCACAGCACGTCGGGCTCGGCGATGCCGTCGCCGTTGCGGCGGACCTTCTTGAGGACGATGCTGTGGCCCGTGCGGTCGCTGTACGGCGGGGCAGTGGTGAAGTCGATCGTGCCGGTGGCCATGTCCGGGATCCGGACGGTGCGCAGGTTCACCCAGGTCAGGGCGCGACTCTGGGGCTTGTCGTCCCGGCTGGCCGCATCGTAGAGAGCCTGTGTCGCGTCGTGCGCCAGCGCGGTCTGGCCGCTGGCCAGGGCGGGGTTGCCGGGGGCCAGGTGCTGTCCCGTGACGCCCGGCAGGTGCCGGGCGGCGTCCGCGTAGAAGTCCGTTTGGACGGACGCCTTGTCCAGTTCCGCCAGAGCCGCGTGGTACAGGGTGACCTCGGGCGCGACCCTGTTCCGGCCGTGGAGGAAGTCGGCCTTGGAGAGATCGTCGCCGGTGAGGATGGCGATGGGCTTTCCGGAGCAGCCGGGTTCGCGGCTCAGTTGGTTCATGAGGGGATCGAGGTCCTCGACCCGGCCGGCGAAGTAGATCACGGACGGGACGGTGCCGTTCTGGCAGATCTGACGAGCGTGTCGGCGGAGTTCGGGCCTGCCGCCGTCGCGTTTGTAGAGGCGTGGCTTCGGCGGCACGGTGAAGCCGTGGGCCTTGAGCATGTCCTGGCCGTAGCGTGCCTGCTCCTGGGTGTACATGTCCGGGGACTCCGTCGTGTCCCGTGCCAGCACCAGTGCGTGCTGCTGTTTGCCCTGCGTGCGCAACTGAGCTGCGATCAGGCCGAGTTGCTGTACCTGCCACTGGTCCGGGGCGGCCAGGCTGAACCAGTTGGCGTACTCGTGGGGCAGATAGGTGGCGGAGTTGGTGCCGGAGACGATCGGCAGACCGGCCTCCATGAGGATGCGGGTGGTCTCCCGACTCGACTTCAGGTCACGGCCGGCGCCTACGACCCCCACAACGGTCGGGTCGTGCGCGGCGTACGTGGCGATGGCCTTCGCCATGTCGACCTGTCGGCCCAGGTCGAGGCCGGCGTTGGCGACCAGTACGCGGAGCCTGACGCTGGAGCCCTTGTTGATGACGGCCTGCGCCAGGTACACGCCCGCGAGTTCCTGGGCGCCCTTCACGAGGGAGGAGCCGTCGGGGTCGTGGCTGAGCGGTCCGGCGTAGACCACAGTGACGTGGTTGTCGGCGTGGTTGACGAGGACGTCCGCGTTCTGCTGAGCGATGAGGTCTTCCAACTGCCGTACGGTCCATGGCGTCTCGCTCCGGCCGACGAGCGGCTTGGGATCGTCGCCCCGGTCGGCCTTGGGCAGCCAGTCGGCGAAGCGGACGTCGCCCGTCGCGACGCCGATGCACTCTGTGCTGCCGTCCGACGCCGCATGGCGCCGGGTGTCCCGGTTCGCGGTCAGTACCGCCGCCGAGCAGTACTGCTTGTGCAGCGTGTGGGCCCGCATGGCGGTGCCGGCGGTCACGACGGCGAGAACCAGGACCAGTGTGTGCAGGGACCACACCAGACGGGCGATGGGTGGCCGGTGGGACGCCCGGAGGTGCCGGTGCCGGTCCTCGACGGGTCCGAGCTGGTCGTGCGGCAGCGGGACCTTCATGACCCAGGGCAGCACGGCCCGTTCGCCGCTGGGAGACTGCCGGGCGCGCAGGTTGCGAGCCCACTCCCGGTACAAGGTGCGCAGCTGGTCGCTGAACCTGTGCGGTGAGGGCGCGTGGGCGGGTGTCGTACGGACTGCGCCGCGCTCGATGCGCGGCACGTCCTGAGCGTGTACCGCGGCGACGACGACCAGGGGGTCGAGTTCGCTGCGCCTGCTGCGTACGTCGTTGACCGCCCGGATCAGCTCGATGCCGCCGTTGTGCTCGTCTGCGTGCGGCAGGAAGAGCATGGGCGGGCGGGGCCTTTTGAAGCCACGCAGGTCCCAACTCCAGCGGCGGTGGTTGTCGCGCAGGTCTTCCCGCAGGGCCAGTACGCACAGCTGGAGATGGAAGTCGCCGCCCGCCTTGAGCGCCTCGGCCACGTCGTACGCCCGGGCCGCGATCGCCCGCCAGGACCGCACTGGGCGCAGCAGCGAAACCTCGGTCGGGTCCTCCTGGTCCGCCGCACGGAGGAAGGTCGTGGTCAGGAACCAGCGGCTTTCCCGGCGCAGCCACAGGAAGATCGGTGCCCGCCCCGGCAGGACGGAGCTGAAGACCGTCAGCAGGACGAGTAGGGCGAGGCCCGCACCCACCGCCATGTACCAGTCGGTGCGGGCGAGGAGCGCGGCGAGCCCGGCCACGATGCTCGCCGGCAGGATGTGCGCCATGTCGGACAACTGCAGGCCCGGGCTCCAGCGCCCGCGGCCCTTCGGCCGCCAGCGCTGCCGGGCCAGCTGGTCGAGCAGCCGCTGCCGCTGGTCCTGCCCGCCGTCGGGGCTGCCGGGGGCAGTTGCGGGCCAGATGTCGCCGAGTTCCGCGACCGCGTCGTCGATGGCGTGCACCAGCCGCAGCCGCGGGAACGTGTACCGCCGGTAGGCCGCTTTGGGGTCACCCCATTTCTTCGGGTCGCTCAGCGCGCGCACCATGGCCGCGGCCCGGCGGACCTCCGTGCCGCCGTCGTAGACGTTCTGCGCCACCGCGCATCGCGTGCTGTGCGCTTCCTGACCCTCGTACAGCTGCTGGACCAGCTCCGCCACCGCGCCGTCGTCAGCGCTGTCCTGCGCGTGCAGGACGAATGCCGGCATCGGCGGATCGGCGCTCGTGCGGAAATCCTCGATGAGGATCTCGAGCCGATCCTGAAGGTGGACCCCGGCGTCGGTCACCGGCAGGCCGCGATGGCCCCCAGAGCAGTCCGGCACACGGCCAAAATTCACCATGGGTAATCCCCCGTTCACTTCAAGTGACTGGAGAGGTTAGCGGCTGCGGGTGGGGCCGGGTGGGTGAATCGGCGATCCGGCGACCTGTGGACTTTCGGTTGACCGATCCGGGAGGTGTGCCGGGTGACCTACGCCGCCGACGTTGTGTGGAGCGCACTTGCTGACTCGGCCGGAGCGATTCAGCCGTACGCGGAGAGCTGACCGCTGAGCTCGGAACATGAAGCGGCAGCCTTCGACCTCTTGGACCGTGTCCTATGTGGTGAGGGCCGCTTCGTGCAGGCGGCCCCAGACACCGGCCCGGGGCCAAGTCAGGAACCGGCGGTGGGCGGTCTACTTCGATATACCGAAACACGGCGGCAGTTGGCGCCAGGCGCAGCCGCTGACCAGGACGTAGATGCTGGCCGCGAACAGCTTCTCGTCAGACGTGTCCGGCGTGCCGCTGCCCTGCGGCCGTACTCTCGACGGCGGGATCAACGGCTTCGTGATCTCCCGCAGCCCGTCCACGACAATTCAACTCCACGCACCCCGCCCCATGTACGTCCGCCTCACCACGTAGGACACGGTCCTTTGCCGAGGCGGAGACGGACTGCGGATCGGCGGGCGCCACCGAAGTCGCCGGGTTCACCACCGACGGTGGTCAGCGCTTCGTGAACCTGAACTCTGTGCAGGCGCTCAGGGTGGAGGACTATGACTGGGCGTCACACTTCGTCATCGAGTCCGATCTCAGAGCCTCTCGGGCCGACGGGATCCGGGCCATCCAGGTGCGCCAGTTCACCAAGGACTGAAATCCGCAGGAGCCGTTCGGGGAGCGCAACTGGACAGGCCCTGTGGACCCGGCGGCAGAACCCGAGGTGTCCCTGCTCGACGAGGTGTGGCACTGGCCGGTGCGGGTTCGCACGGTGGATCGCAGGCCCCCTTCAGAGAGGCCCCCTCGGCAATGCCAAGAGGATGGGCAGGCCGCACTGGCAGATCGATGCCTTCCGTTGCCCCACCTGCTCACACCTGGAACTGTTCGCAGCCCAGCCGGACTACCCGCACGGTAGGCAAGTGATCACCAACGAGTAGTCGTGGTGTCGGTACGTCCCAACCTCAGTCGTGCACCACACCTTCAGGGACGCCGGGAATCGTCCTCCGTACGGTCCCTCCGACTGGTGGTAAGTCGAAGGTCAGCCGCGTACCGGCGCCCTGGCCGCGCTGCACGCGGTCGGCGGGGCGTTTTCATGAGTCTGTTCTTCTTCGTGTCGGCGGTCTTCGCCGGCCTCCTGCGACCGCCACGGCGCACGCGCCCTGCTGAAGGGGAGGCTGATCCGGTTTGGACATCCCGATCGTGGTTGGGCGGCAACGGCTCCAGACGGTGCCACAGCTCATCCGACACGATTCACGGCGACTGACCCACACCGGACCGAACGCCCGACTCCCGCCCCGGACCCGGCCATCAGGACCGGATCCACCTCTTTGTGTCAGCCGTTGATGCCGCCTTGAGTGCCGGGTGCTGCGCGTGGTGAGGTCCTGACCGCGAACACCATGCCGATGTCGCCGGCCTGCTGCACCGAGTCCTGCTCGGTGCTGACTGTGAAGCCGTGTGTGAGGAGGACCTCGCAGACCGTGTCGCGGTTGTGCCGCCAGCGCTCCACCTCGACGACTGCCTGGCGGACCAGCGGCCAATGCCGTTCCTTGATGCCTCTGAGTACCTCAAGTTCGGCGCCTTCCACATCGACCTTGAGCAGGTCGATGTGGTCGATACCGTGCTCGTCGAGCACCGATGACAGGGGCTTGACCTTCACCCTGTGCGTCTCAAGCCGCCGCAGTACCCGCAGCTTGCGGCTGATGAGAAGAGTGAGGATGGGGGCGGGTACGCGGCGCAGGACCGGTCCCAGGCCGCCCTGGCGGATCATTTCGACAACGCTGGCGGTGACCCGGCGCCGCTCAGCCTCGATGTTCCCCTGATCCCGCGAGGAGGACGAGAAGATCGTGGCGGCCGGAATGTAGCTGAAGTCGAGCTCAGCCTCATGGGACGCCAGGCCGTAGGGGAGCGCGGTCAGACGTCCGTTGAAGAACTCGCGAGCATTGCGTTCGAGTGTCGCGTGGAGTGGCGGCAGTGGCTCGAAGGCGTAGATCCGTACGTCTCCGTCCAGCCGTTCATAGACGGCGGCTGAGAAAACACCGATGTTGGCGCCCACGTCGAGTACCACCGCCCCTGGCGTGCACTCGATGCCGTGGGTGAAGTAGCCGTCCACCTCTTTGCGGAGGAAGGACGCCTCCCAACGATTTATGGTGTGCAGTTCCATCGCAATCATGGCCATGACAAGGTGATTTATCAGGGTCGGAGCCAACAATCCAGCCCGTACTCTTCGCTTCGGCCGCGTCCCAGTCCACAGGGTGTGACATGGGCCCATTCCCGTAAGGGTTCGTAACGCGATCTTGTTGAGGTGTCCTGGCTGAACGTGACCGATGTGACGATTCGGCCGTTCGGGAGAGTGTGAGGTCGGGCCAGTGTGACTGTCTGCCTCTCCCAGGAAGAACGCGGGTCGCGAAGGGCACCGGAACGGTGGCCTGATGCAGCCCTTGCGCAGGTATTGACATGCCGCTCAAGACGGACGTAACTTCCCTGCCACAAGGAAGTAACGCGCGTTATTAAAGCGCGTAACCGGAGGTGGTGTCTCGCCTCCGGCTGGTCGAAGGGGACTGGAAGTGGCCACGAACAGGACGCATCGCGTGACCATGAGCGATGTGGCGCTCCACGCGGGCGTCTCGCGGACCACCGTCTCCTTCGTCCTCAACGACAAGCCCGGTGCCGCCATCCCCGAGGAGACCCGTCGGCGGATCCTGGCGGCGATCGACGAGCTCGGCTACCGGCCCAACGCCGGGGCGCGGGCGCTGGCCGCGAACCGCAGCGGGTGGTTCGGGCTGATCACCGAGATCGTGACCGGCCCGTTCGCGGGCGAGGTGATCACGGGCGCGCAGAGCCGCGCCTGGGGTGACCGGAGGTTCCTGCTGATCGCCGCGAGCGAGGGCGACCCCGCCCAGGAGGCCGCCGCGCTCGACCAGATGCTGGAGCACCGCGTGGAAGGGCTGCTGTACGCCACGACCTGGCACCGCGCCGTCACGCTCCCCAAGGCCGCCCGGGAGGTGCCGACGGTGCTCGTCAACTGCTATGACGAGGAAGGGGAGTTGCCGTGCATCCTGCCCGACGAGGTGTCGGGCGGGTACAAGGCGACCCGCCGGCTCCTGGACGCCGGTCACACCCGCATCGGGTTCATCAACCTCGACCCGGCGATCCCGGCCGCCGTCGGCAGGCGCGAAGGGTACGAACGTGCCCTGCGCGAGGCCGGGATCACCCCCGACCCCTCCCTCGTCGTCCCCGGCTGGGCGACCGCCGACAGCGCCTACACCGCCGCCGGTGAACTCCTTGACCGTCCGGCCGGCGACCGGCCGACCGCGCTGTTCTGCGGAAACGACCGGATGGCGATGGGCGCGTACGACGCGATCAAGGAACGTGGGCTGCGCATCCCGCACGACGTGGCCGTGGTGGGGTTCGACAACCAGGAACTCATCGCCGCCTATCTGCGGCCGAAGCTGACGACGCTCGCCCTGCCCTTCGAGGCCATGGGCACCAAGGGCATCGACATGCTCGCCGCTCTCGCAGCGGGGCAGCCGCTCGACACCCGTCAGGTGACGATCGACTGCCCGCTGCTCGAACGCTCGTCGGTCTGACTGCGAATCAGTCCGCCGAGTAATCCCATCCCGTCTTCGCCCTGTGTGTTGAAGAGAGGAAAAGAGTCTCCATTATGGCACCCTCCCGCATACCTTCACGGCGGCCCCGAGCCGTCCTGAGAGCGGTCACCGCGACCGCCGCCGCGGCCCTGGTCCTGTCCGCCTGCACGGGTGGCTCGGGCGCCGCCGGCGCCGGTGACACCTCCGGCAATCAGCTGCTCACCATCCCGCGCGAGGATCTGGCGACGTTCACGCGCAACTTCAACCCGCTCTCCCCGCAGGCCGCCCCCATGACCCTCCAGGCGGTCTACGAGCCGCTGGTCGTGCACAGCATGGCGGATGCCAAGGACACGCCGTGGCTGGCCACCAAGTGGGAGCAGGCCAAGGACGGCAAGTCCCTCACCTTCACGCTGCGCGACGGCGTCAAGTGGTCGGACGGCCAGGCGCTCACCGCCGCCGACGTCGTCTACACCTTCGAGCTCCAGAAGAAGGTGCTGGGCGGCTTCGACTATCTGGACAAGGTCACCGCGGTCGACGCCCACACGGTGACGTTCTCCTTCAACAAGGCGTTCTCGACCGCCTTCTACGAGATCAGCGGCCACTACATCCTGCCGAAGCACATCTGGTCCAAGGTGAAGGACCCGGCGAAGTTCACCAACCCGAACCCGGTCGGCACCGGCCCGTACACCAAGATCGAGAAGTTCCAGAGCCAGTCGTACGAGCTGCGCAAGAACCCCGACTACTGGCAGCCCGCGAAGCAGCGGATCGCCGGCATCCAGATGCTCGCCTTCTCCGGCAACGACAGCGCCAACATCGCCTTCACCAGCGGCGAGGTGGACTGGACGCAGTCGTTCATCCCGGACATCGAGAAGTCCTTCGTCGCCAAGGACAAGAAGCACAACCACTACTGGTTCCCGGCCACCGGCGCCATGATCAACTGGCAGCTGAACACCACCAGGGCGCCGTTCAACGACCCGGCCGTCCGCAAGGCGCTCAGCATGGCCGTCGACCGCGACCAGATCACCCAGGTCGCGATGAACGGCTACGCCGAACCCGCCGACTGCACGGGCCTGGCCCGCACGTACGACAAGTGGCGCGACACCTCGCTGGCCGCCTCCTGCACCTGGACGAAGTACGACAGCGCCGCTGCGGCCAAGGCCCTCGACGCGGCCGGCTACAAGGAGAGCGGCGGCAAGCGGAAGCTGAAGAACGGCAAGAACTTCACGCTCGACATCTCCGTCGGCTCCGCCTCCTCCGACTGGATCTCGGTCGCCAACATCATCAAGCAGGACCTGGCGAAGGTCGGCATCACCGCCACCGTGAAGACGCCCGACTGGTCGGCGGTCCAGTCCTCGTACAACACCGGCACGTTCGACACCGGCATCGTGTGGAGCAACAACGGCGCCACCCCGTACGAGTACTTCCGCGGCGTGATGTCGACCAGGATGGTGCAGCCGGTCGGCAAGCAGGCCACGGAGAACTACCACCGCTTCGGCGACAAGAAGGCCGACAAGCTCATCGACGCCTTCGCCGCCGCCACGGACGAGAAGACGCAGGCCGAGCAGATGAACGGCCTCCAGGAGCTGTACAACGAGGACGCGCCCGTCGTCCCGCTGTTCACCGGCCCCGAGTGGGGCGCGTACACGGACGCCCGCTTCACCGGCTGGCCCTCCGCGAAGAACCCGTACGCCACCCTCGGCAACCGCAACGGCAGCACGGTCCTCGTGCTCACGTCGCTGAAGCCCGTCAAGGGCTGAAGCCGCCCGCGGACCGGCGGCCGCCCTCCTCCCCGGACGGCCGCCCCCGCGCACCGAGCCACACGTTCACCCCCCATCGACAGGGAGCACGACCCGTGCGTCTGATCCTGCGCAACCTGGGGTTCTATCTGCTCGCCTTCTGGGCCTCCATCACCCTGAACTTCGTTCTCCCGCGCTTCATGCCGGGCGACCCGGTCTCCCGGATGTTCGCGCAGGCCCAGGGCACCATGCAGCCCGACCAGATAGCCCAGCTGCGGAAACTCTTCGGCCTCGACAACCGCCCCCTCTGGGAGCAGTACGTCTCCTACGTCAAGAGCGTCTTCACCGGCGACCTCGGCATCTCCATCTCCCGCTTCCCGACCCCGGTCTCCGACGTGATCGGCTCGCAGATCGGCTGGACCCTGCTCCTCGGCGGCGTCGCGCTCGTCATCGCGGCCGTGCTCGGCAACCTGCTCGGCATCGTCGCCGCCTGGCGGCGCGGCGGCGTCCTCGACTCCGCCTTCCCGCCGCTGCTGATCTTCGTCGGCTCGTTCCCGTACTTCTGGCTGGCGATGGGCGCGCTGTACCTGTTCGGGGTGAGCCTCGGCTGGTTCCCCATGCGGCACGCCTACGACGTCGGACTGACCCCCGGCTTCAACGGCGAGTTCCTCTCCAACGTCGCCACCCACCTGGTGCTGCCCGCGCTGACCATCGTGCTGGTCTCCATCGGCGGCTGGATGCTCGGCATGCGCAACACCATGATCGCCACAGCGGCCGAGGACTACATCACGATGGCCGAGGCCAAGGGGCTCAGCCCCTCGCGGATCATGTTCCGCTACGCCGCCCGCAACGCGCTGCTGCCCTCCGTCACCAACTTCGGCATGGCGCTCGGCTTCGTCGTCGGCGGCGCCCTGCTCACCGAGGTCGTGTTCGCCTACCCGGGCATCGGCTACCAGCTGTTGATCGCCGTCCAGGGTCTGGACTACCCGCTGATGCAGGGCATCTTCCTGACGATCACGGCGGCGGTACTGATCGCGAACTTCCTCGTCGACCTCGTCTACGTCCGCCTCGACCCGCGCGTCCGCGTCCGCTGAGGAGGCTGCCGACATGACCGCCATCGACATCGCCACGGCCACCACGCCGACGGCCCCCGCGAGCGCTTCCCGCCGGCGCGGACTGCTGCGCCAGCTCATCGACAGCAAGAAGGCGCTGACCGGGCTGATCCTGCTCGCCCTCTTCGCGCTGCTCGCCCTGTTCGCACCCGTCCTCGCACCGGGCGACCCGTCGTTCATCAACTCCACGGGCAGCCAGGCCCCTTCGGCCGCGCACTGGCTCGGTACGACCGCCAAGGGACAGGACGTGCTCGCCCTCACCCTCTGGGGTGCGCGCAGTTCCCTCTTTGTCGGGTTCACCGTGGGGCTCGTGGCGACCGCGGTCGCCATCGTCGTCGGTCTCGCGGCCGCGTACTTCGGCCGCGTCGTCGACGACGCGCTGACCCTGGTCACCAACATCTTCCTGCTGCTGCCCGGCCTCCCGCTGCTCATCATCCTGGCCGCGTTCCTGCCGCCCGGGACCTCCACCGTGATCCTGGTCCTCGTCGTCACCGGCTGGGCGGGTTCGGCCCGGGTCCTGCGCGCGCAGGCCAAGTCGATCCGCGGCAAGGACTTCGTGGCCGCGGCCGTCGTCACGGGGGAGCGCCCCCTGCGGATCATGTTCCGCGAGATCCTGCCCAACATGGCGTCCGTGGTGATGACCACGCTGCTCGGCTGCGTGATCTTCGGCATCGGCGCCCAGGCCGGCCTGGAGTTCCTCGGCCTCGGCGACAGCAGCGTCGTCAGCTGGGGCACCAACCTGTACTGGGCGAGCAACGACGGCGCGCTGATGACCGGCGCGTGGTGGGCCTTCGTTCCCTCCGGGCTGTGCATCGCGCTGGTCGCCTTCGCGCTCGCGCTGGTCAACTACGCGGTCGACGAGATCACCAACCCCAGGCTGCGCAACCGCCGTGCCCGCCGTGAGAGGAGGGGCTGAGCCATGGAACCCGTACTTGAGGTGAACGGCCTCCGGGTCGAATACCGCGGCGACGGACGCACCGTCGTAGGCGCCGACGACGTCTCCTTCTCCATCGGCGCCGGAGAGATCTTCGGCCTCGCCGGAGAATCCGGCTGCGGCAAGTCGACCATCGCCAACGCGGTGATGCGCCTGCTCAAGCCCCCGGCGGAGATCACCGCGGGCAGCATCCGCTTCCAGGGCCGCGACGTCCTCGCCCTGGACGCACGGGAGTTGCGCGCCTTCCGGTGGCGGGAGATCGCCATGGTCTTCCAGTCGGCGATGAACTCGCTCAACCCCGTCCTGACCATCGGCGAGCAGATCGTCGACATCTTCACCACCCACGAGCGGATGAGGAAGCGGGCCGCGCGGGAGCGGGCCGGCGAGCTGCTCCAGCTGGTCGGCATCGACCCGGGAAGGCTGAAGGCGTACCCCCACCAGCTCTCCGGCGGAATGCGCCAGCGCGTGGTCATCGCCATGGCCGTGGCCCTGAAACCAAGGCTGCTGATCATGGACGAGCCGACCACCGCGCTCGACGTGGTCGTGCAGCAGGAGATCATGGCGCAGATCCGCGACCTCCAGCGGGAGCTCGGCTTCTCCATCCTCTTCATCACCCACGACATGTCCCTGATGATCGAGCTGTCGGACCGCATGGGCGTGATGTACGGCGGACGGATCGTCGAACTCGCCGACGCCAAGGACCTGTTCGCGGGACCGCTGCACCCCTACACCGAGGCGCTGATGAACGCCTTCCCGCCGCTGACCGGCCCGCGCCAGGAGCTCACCGGCCTCTTCGACGCCCCGCGCACCGCCGACAGCTGCGGCTTCCACGTCCGCTGTCCCGAGGACCGCTCGGACTGCTCCACGAACATCCCCGACCTGCGCGAGATCGCGCCCGGCCGGTGGGTGGCCCAGAGTTCCCAGGGAGCCTCCCGATGACCGAACCCCTGCTGTCCGTACGCGGTCTGACCAAGGACTTCCAGGTCGGTACCGTCTTCTCCCGGCGCCGCGTCCGAGCCGTCAACGACGTGTCCTTCGATCTCCCCGCCGGCCGGATCACCGCCCTGGTCGGCGAGTCCGGCAGCGGCAAGTCCACCATCGCCCGCTGCCTCGCCCGCCTCGAACAGCCCTCCGCCGGACAGGTGTTGCTCGACGGCGAGGACATCCTGCGCACCGAGCGGCGCCGGGTGTCACGGGCGTACCGCCGCGAGGTCCAGATGGTCTTCCAGGACCCCTTCGGCTCACTCAATCCCGTCCACCGCATCGAGCACTTCCTCACCCGGGCCCTCGTCCTGCACGGCCACTCCGCCACACCGGAGGCGCTGCGCGAGCTGATCAAAACGGTCGGCCTGACCGAGGACATGCTCCAGTCCTACCCGCACGAACTCTCCGGCGGCCAGCGGCAGCGCGTCTCCATCGCCCGCGCGCTGGCGGTGGAACCGAGGCTCATCCTGGCCGACGAACCGACGTCGATGCTGGACGTCTCCGTGCGCGTCGGCGTGCTCAACCTGATGCGGCGCCTGCGCGACGAGCGGAACATCGCCATGCTCTACATCACGCACGACCTGGGCTCCGCCCGCTACCTCGCGGACACCACGATGGTCATGTTCGCCGGTGAACTCGTCGAGGGCGGCGACGCGTTGGCCGTCATGGACGCCCCGCGATCCGCAGCCCGGTCAGTCCGATCTCGCCGAGGATCGGCGGCGTTGACGCGAACGTCCTTGAGCGCCTTGGCGTACTGGGTGGTCAGCATGGTCAGGGCCGCCTTGGACGCGGTGTAGAGCGGCGCGACCACGGAGGACTCGATCCGCGCCGCTCTACAC
>NZ_JBLTJC010000040.1:0-45226 GCF_048158785.1 Streptomyces colwelliae
GGCGCGTCCGGCTCGTCGGCGGTGAGCATCGCGAACCCCGGGAAGCAGGTCAGCCAGTCGCCCATGGACGCGTCCGCCGGACGGGGCACGGCGGCCACGTCGAGCACCGCCCCGCAGCCGCTCGCCTCGGCCAGCATCCCCAGCGTGCCGGCGATCCCGGCCATCGACACGTCCTTCGCGGCGGCCGGTCGCGCGACGGCCACCGCCCTTGTCATCGTGCGGAGTTCGTCCGTACGACGACGGGTGGTCGAGTCCCACTGGCGGCCCCGGTAGCCCGCACGCCAGCCGCCACCGAGGTCGGCCGTGAGCCGTACGGCGTGTCCGGGGCGCCCTCCGCCACCGGGCACGGGCCGGGCCGTGCGGCCGAGCGCGGTCACCGACAGGGCGGCAGGGACGCCGAGTTGGGTGTGGCCGCCGAGCACCGGGACGCTGTAGGCCCGCGCCGCCCGGGTCAGTCCGGCGAGGACCAGCGCGGCGTGCGTCGCATCACGGGCACCCAGCGCGTCGAGCAGCCCGACCGGTGAAGCACCCATCGCCGCAAGGTCGTTGACGTTCACCAGGACCGCGCACCAGCCCGCCCACTCCGGGTCCCGCTCGACCATCGACGGCACGATCGCGTCGCACGCTGCGATCACATCGCTGCCGGGGACGGGCGCGCCGTCGTCACCGACGAAGCCGGGCGGGGCGGGGAGTTCGGCGAGCAGTGGGCCCAACGCGGCTTTCGTGGAAGCGACTTGGGCCGCGATCCGCGCGACGGGCCAGCGCATCAGGACGTGTGGTGTACCGGCGACCTCCGTGGCCCGCACGGACTGCCAGCCGAGACGCCGGAAGAGCACCTCGTTGCGGGCCTGCACGGTCGCGTCGAACCGCAGGACACCCTCCGCCTCGGCCCGTGCGCAGGCCGCCCGGACCAGTGCCGCGCCGATCCCGTGCGGACCACGGGCGCGCGGGGCGACGACCAGCCGGCCGCCCTGCCACCATCCGAGGTCCGGACCGTCGTCGACCGGGCCCAGCCGTACCCCGCCGACGACCGTGCCGTCCGGGGCCCGGGCGACCAGCACGACGGTACGGGCGTCGGCGTCACGGTCGTCGAGGTCGTCGCCGGTGAAGAGCCCCTGTTCGTGGACGAAGGTCTCAGTGCGCAGCCGTCGGTAGTCGGCCAACTCGGAGTTGTCGGCGGCCTGTTCGATGTGGAACGCGGGACGGCGGGCGAGTGTGCTCCGGTCGCCCAGCAGCGCCAGGATGTCGACCGGCCCGTCCGTCACGAGTGGTGCCGCGGAGCCGTCGAGGTACACGGCCATCACCCGCCCGCCGACTGGAGGACACTGCACGCGCCGCAGGCCGCGCAGCCCGCCTTCTGGTCGGCACCGCTCATCCCGGCCTCGCGCAGTCTGGCTGCGACGCCCTGGGTGACGTATGTCAGGAGTTCGGCGCTCGGTGCCGGGATGCCGTCGCGGGCGGCGAGCGTGCCGGCCATCGGGCGGAACGGCACGACGAACGGGTACACCCCCCGGTCGATCAACCCGCCCGCACCCGCGATGAGTTCGTCCGGGTCCTCGCCGAGTCCGACGAGGAGATACGTGGAGACCCGGTTCGGTCCGAAAACGCGCACCGCCTCGTCCCACGCCGTCTCGTACTCGGCCATCGGGACCGTCGACTTGCCCGGCATCCAGCGCCCGCGCACCTCCTCGTCGAGGGACTCGACATGGATGCCGATCGTGGTGGCCCCGGCGTCGTGCAGTGCGCGGATCCAGGCGAGGTCGCCGGGCGGTTCGCACTGCACCTGGATGGGCAGGCCGGGCACCGCTTCGAGGACGGCGCGCACGGAGCGGACGAGGTTGCGCGCGCCCCGGTCGGGGCCGGTGGTCGTGCCCGTGGTCATGACCATCTGCTTGACGCCGTCCAACCGCACCGCCGCTTCGGCGACTTCGGCGAGCTGCGCCGGTGTCTTGGCGGCGACCGTCGCGCCCGAGCGCAGGGACTCCTCGATGGTGCAGAAGCGGCAGCGGTCGGACTCGGCGTAGCGGATACAGGTCTGGACGACGGTGGTGGCGAGGACGTCGGCGCCGTGGAGGCGGGCGATGTGCTCGTAGGGGGTGCCGTCCGTGGTGGTGAGGTCGTAGAACTTCGGGCGGCTCACGGCGGTCAACGCGAGCCCGGTGTCGGTGAGTTGTCCGTCCTCGTCGCCCAGCCAGACCTTGCCGTCGCGTACGCGGTAGGGGCTGGCCTGGTTGGTGGGCAGCGCGGCGTTGGCACCGTCGACGAGGACGTGACCGTCGCCGCTCGGACCCGCGCCGTCGGGCCGCCGTACGGGGGCGTCCAACGCGACGCCGTGCAGGGCGAGTTCGGCGCGGGTCAGGATGCGTACATCCACCGCCGTACTCGTCGATTCGGTGCCAACGCTCACAGCGGCCCCCTTACAGCTGGTAGGTGGAGTTGATGATGGCGCCCTTGCGCGCGTAGTGGATCAGCGCGTCCTGGACGTCGAGCGGGTGGGTCGGGATGACACCCTCGATGAGGTCCTCCTCGCGGGCACCGTGCAGGGAGAGGCCGAAGCGGCAGCAGAACACCTTGCCGCCCTCGGCGATGAACGTCTTGAGCTGGTTGTTGATGTTGTGCTCGCCGGGGAACGCCGAGTTGCCGGTGGTCGGAAAGCCGCGCGTGGCAAGGCAGTTGAGGGAGCCGGGGCCGTAGAAGTAGATGGCCGTCTCGAAGCCCTTGCGCAGGGCGCGGGTCGCCTGGAGGACCGCGACGAAGGAGACCGACGACTCGTGGGCGATGCCGTGGACGAGCGTGAAGTACGTCTCGCCGTCCTCGGCCTTGTAGTCGGGGAACACCTTTGTGGCGCCGTAGATGCTGGTGCCGTCGGGGAGGGACGGGTGGGGGATCTCGTTGAGGGACTGCTGCTCGATCTCGCTGAGTTCGACGGTTTCGGACATGGCTGTCTCCTTGTGCGTACCGGACTTGAGAGGGGAGTCGGTCAGTCGTAGAGCGCGGCGAACGTGTCCCGGAAGACCAGGTCGCCGAGTTCGCCGCCGCCGGTCGCTTCGGCGAGGCGGGCGTACTCGCCCGTGAAGTCGCCCCACGGCTGGTCGCTGGCGAAGAGCACCCGGTCGTGGCCGATGCCACGGTGCTCGATCTCCCGGGCCAGCCAGCGGGGAGTGAAACCGATGGCCCAGGAGAGGTCGGTGTATACGTGCTTGCCGGCGGTGATCCAGTCGAAGAACCGGGAACCGGCGAGCTTGATGTGGCCGCTCATCCCGCCGCCGAAGTGCACGAGATGGACGGGGACTTGATCGGCGTACCAGTCGACCAGATGGCCGACCTCGTCGATGTCGGAGGCGGCACCGGGGGAGGTGTGGACATGGACCACCAGCCCGTGCCGGGCCGCCTCGGCGAAGATGTGGTCCAGGTGGGGGCGGCAGGCCGGGTCGGTCGGACGCCCGCCGAGCAGGAAGCTCAGCTTGAGCGCCTTCACGCCCCGCTCGCCCGCCAACTGCAAGGCCTGCGCGGTGAGTTGCTCGTCCTCGGGGCGCGGGGACACCCACAGTCCGGCCCGGATGCGGTCGTCGGTCTGGGCGGCCTCGATCGCCAACTCGTTGAAGGAGAAGGCGATCGCGGGGTCCGGGACGCCGTAGTTGGGGATGACCAGGGCGCGTTCGGTGCCCTCCGCGTCCAGGTCGGCGATGAGTTGCTTGACGGTGGCGCGGGCAGTGGTGTCGGGGTTGACCGGAGGGCCGCCGTAGAAGGGGTAGGCGGGGAGGACGCCGATGTGGCGGTGTGCGTCGTAGACCATGTGTGTGTCGTCCCGTTCCTCGTCCTCTTCTTCTCCTCTTCCTCCGCCTCAGCCGATCGGGAGGGCGGAGGCGAGTTCGGTGGGGGCGCCGGTGAGGGTGCCGCAGACGTCGGCCAGGCGGCGGGAGGCCTCGATGTGGTCGGCCAGGAACTCCGCGTCCCTGCCCACCGCTTCGAAGCGTCCCGAACCCCATGAGTGCTGCCAGGGCAGGCCCAGGAAGTACAGGCCGGGGACGCTGGTCGCGCCACGCCAGTGCATCGGGTAGCCGCGGCCGTCGAACACCGGAGCCTCGATCCAGCGGTGGTCGCGGCGGAACCCGGTCGACCAGACGACGGAGGTGATGTCGGCCTGAGCCAGGTCGAGTTCACGGGGCTGGTCGTCCGGCTCCCACACGGGGACGTAGCGGGGTTCGTCCGGTGCCGCGATGCCCTGGGCGGTGATGTGGGCGTCGATGGCGTCCTTGATGCCCTCGGCCACGGCGTCCGCGTGATCGAGGTTCACCTTGAGGTCGTCGGCGAACTCCAGTGCGCTGCCGCCGACTTCGGTGAGCCGTCCGTACAGCCGCATGCCGTCGCGGGCGAAGGCGCGCAGGTCGATGTCGCGGCCTCCGTCGCGTCCGGTGACGTAGTGGTTGACGCGCATCCGGACCGCGCCGGCGTCGTCGAAGTCGTCGATGCTCTTCGCGTAGTGGCCCATCTCGTCGAGCCACGCCACACAGTCACGGCCGCGGTAGAAGCGGGCGACGCGGGGCGCGCTGCCGACGGCCAGATGTACTTGGCGTCCGGCGAGGTGCAGGTCCTCGGCTATCTGGCAGCCGGACTGGCCGGTGCCGACCACCAGGACGGCGCCCGGCGGGAGTTGGGCGGCGTTGCGGTAGCGCGAGGAGTGGACCTGGGTGACGGAGTCGGGCAGCCGTTGGGCCATCCCAGGGAGGGAGGGGGTGTGGTACGGGCCGGTCGCTGTCACCACCTGGTCGGCGGTGAAGTCCCCCTCGGTGGTGGCGAGTTCGAAGACCCCGCTCGGGGAGCGGCGCAGCCGGGTGACCGTCACGCCCTCGACCAGCGGGGGCCGGAAGTGGTCGACGTAGCCCTCCAGGTACCGCACGATGTCGTCGCGGACCATGAAGCCGTCGGGATCGTCGCCCTGGTAGGGGTAACCGGGCAGCCTGCACTGCCAGTTGGGCGTCACCAGACAGAAGGAGTCCCAGCGGCGCTCGCGCCACTCGTGTCCGACCCGGTGGGCCTCGACGACGACGTGGTCGATGCCGCGTTCGCGCAGCTCGTGGCTGACGGAGAGGCCCGCCTGGCCACCGCCCACCACGGCAACCGAGTAGTGCGCGCCGGCCAGCCGTGCCGCCGGGCTCATCGCGGGCTCCCGTCGGCACCGGTGAGGGACTCGACCGTGACCCTGGCCCCGGTGACGTCGCCGTATGCCGCGGCCGTCCGCTCTATCAGGGCGAGTTGGTCGGAGGCGCCGGTGCAGAAGAAGCCGAACTTCTCCCGGACCCGCTCCCCGGCGATACCGAGCGCCGTACGACTGCGCTCGACGAATTCGGCGAGCTCGTATTCACCGCCCGGCGCGAAGTAGTCCTCGACTATCGTGGAAGGGGAATAGCAGCGCTGGGTCAGACCGTCGGGCCAGCGCACATCGAAATACATCTCGGGCATGACATCCTCCATGCCGCGCGCCGAGGTCTTGCCACCTCGCCGCTCTCCATGGCGACAAACTTCAGCCCCGTGGATTTCCGAACGAAGTCATCGGGAACAAAGGGGAGTTGCGAAAACCTCACCGTTGCCGCAGAGGCAAAAAGGCTATTCGGTTAGCCTGGTGGCCGCTTCCACGGACGGCCACCGTGCGAGCGAGATCATCGCCAGCACACGATGGATCAGGTAGCCGGCCAGCGGCAGTTCGGCGAAGACCGCGAGGGCCGCGGCCGACCAGACGTCCGAGGTGCCGAAGGCCAGTGACACGTCGAACCACGCGTCGCAGATCAACAGCGCAGCCGAGACGGCCGCCGCCACGATGACCGCCCGGTGCCGCCGCCAGCCGAGCAGCGCGGTGGCCGCCATCGAGAGCACCAGCAGGACGTCGAACCCGACCCATGTCGTCCGCCACTGGTGGACCTCGTAGGCGGACGGCAGCGTCACCGCCAGCAGGACCGTCCACGGGACGAGTCCCACGGCGCAGACGGTGAGCAGTTCCAGAGTGTGGCGCCGGTGCCGCCGTACCCGATCCAGCACATCGGGCGTCGGAGTCGGATACTCCGTTCCCTGGCGTATGTCGGCCTTCGGCGCGTCGTTCACCTTGACTGCTCCGTTCTCACGCGTCCGGTGATGATCCAGTGCTGACAGGCTAAACACCGCTCGCGCGCGCTCTCTTCCTGAGGTCCGCGCGTCCGGATTCCATGCTTCCGGATCCCGTCAAAGCGGATGGATCGTTCCGATAGCGGAGAAAGCGGGCCGCGGGCTAAACTCGCGCAACCTACGACGCTGGGAAGGTCCGGCATGCGACGGTGGGCCGAATTCGTTCTGCGTCATCGCAAAGCGGTGGTGGCGTTCTGGGGTCTGGTGCTGGTCGCCGGCATCCTGCTGGCCGGTCGTACCACGGACCGGCTGACGATCGACTTCTCCCTGCCCGGCCAGCCCGGCACCGTGACCGCGCACAAGATCGAGGACGCCTTCGGCAGCGGCGGCGACACCAATCCCTATCTGGTGGCGGTCACCCTTCCGGCAGGGCAGACGGTCACCGGTCACGAGTCGGACGTCGGGCGGGTCTTCACCGCCGTCGGCACGGCGGTGCCGGGCGTGCGGGTGATCGACGAGGCGAACACCGGGGACAAGGCCTTCCGGACGAAGGACGACCGCACCGCCTACGCGCTGGTGTTCTACCGGTTCAACCCGTCGCCCAGCCAGAAACCGCTGACCGACCCGATCCGCGCGGCGGCCGAGAAGGCCGTGCCGACGGGCGCGGTGATCGGGGTGACCGGAGAGGACCCACTGGCCTCCGGCGGCGACGACGGGGGCGGACCCGGGGTCCTCGGCGAGACGCTCCTCGGCGCCGTCGGCGCACTCGCCGTCCTCGCCTTCGTGTTCGCCTCCTTCCTGGCCCTGCTGCCGCTGCTCGTAGCCGCGGTGTCGATCCTCGCGACCTTCGTGATGCTGCTGCCGCTCACCTATGTGACCGACATGTCGTTCATCGTGCAGTTCCTGGTCGCCCTGATCGGCCTGGGCGTGGCGATCGACTACTCGCTGCTGTTCGTCACCCGCTGGCGCGAGGAACGCGACCGCGGCCGGGACAACCACGACGCGGTCGTCGTCGCGATGCAGCACGCCGGGCACGCGATCGTGTTCAGCGGGGTCACGGTGGCCATCGGCCTGCTCTCGCTGGTCGTCCTGCCCGTCCCGTTCCTGCGCAGCATGGGTTACGGCGGCGCGCTCATCCCGCTCGCCAGCGTCCTGACGACGCTCACCCTGACCCCCGCGATCCTCGGCGGCATCGGGCCGAAGGTCGACTGGCCCAAGATCCGGCACGAGAACCGGGCGAGCCGTTTCTGGAGCCGCTGGACCGCCGCGGTCGTACGGCGCCGCTGGATCGCGGCCGCCGCGGCCCTGGCCGCGCTCGCAGCCCTCGTCGGCGTCTTCCTCGGCATCAAGATCGGCCTGGCCTCCTCGGAGTCGCTGGCCAAGAGCGGCCCCGCCTACGAGACCCTGCAGACCCTGGAGCGCGGTGGCGTCCCGACCGGCGCGCTGACCCCGATGGAGGTCCTGGTCAGCACCGACCAGGCGAAACCCGTCGCCGCCGAGCTGACCAAGGTCGACGGCGTGACCAGCGTCCTCGTGCCGACAGGGCCCGCGGGCAACCAGGGCGGACAGAGCATCGTCGTGGTGATCCCGGACACCGAGACGGTGAACTCGAAGAGCATCGACGTCGTCAAACGGGTCAAGACCGCCACCGAGCACCTGCCCGGAGTCGTCGGTGTCGCCGGCGTCGGCGCGGCACAGATCGACTTCCTGCACGCCGTCTACGGCAACTTCCCGCTGATGCTCACGATCATCGCGCTGCTGACGTACGTCCTGCTGGTGCGCGCCTTCCGCTCCCTGCTGCTGCCCCTGAAGGCGGTGTTGCTGAACCTGATCTCGCTGGCGGCGACACTGGGCCTGATGGTGCTGTTCTGGCAGGACGGCCATGGCTCCAACACGCTCTTCGGCATCGCCGCGACCGGGGCCGTCACGTTCTGGATCCCGATCATGATCTTCGCGTTCCTGTTCGGACTGTCCATGGACTACGAGGTGTTCATCCTCTCCCGCATCCGGGAGGAGTACGACGCCGGCCTCTCCACCGACGACGCGGTCGTCGAGGGCATCGGCCGCACCGGCCGACTCGTCACCAGCGCCGCACTCATCCTCTTCCTCGCCTTCGCCGCACTGGCCTCGGGACCGGGCACCGACCTCAAGACACTGGCGACCGGCCTCGGCATCGGCATCCTGCTGGACGCGACCATCGTGCGGATGCTGCTCGTTCCCTCCCTCGTCTCCCTGTTCGGCGGCTGGAACTGGCACCTGCCCGCCTGGGCGGCCCGCCCACTGCGCGTCCAGCCGTCCTATCCCCACCCGGAACCTGCCGCGCCCGCGCCGACGCCACCTGCGGACTAGGCCCTTGCCAAGGCCCCTGGCCGAAGCGGAACGGCGTGAGCGCGTCGGGATGGTGGCCGGTGTGCCCGTACCGCCGAGGCCCTGCACATCCATCGGAACACCGGCGTCTACCGGATGAACAAGATCGAGCAGATCAACGGCCACTCACTGCGCGAGTACCGGACAGCCATGGCCCTCCATCTCGCGTGCCTGGCCGACCGGTTGGGCGGTGGAACGGGCCGCTGAGCCCGTCAGTCCGACGTGCCCCGGGCGCGGAGCATCCGGCTCACCTCGTCCGAGCGTTCCAGGACGGTCGTGCGGACCACCGGGACCGCCTCCTGGGACGCCTGCCGGGCCTGGTCGATGTACGTGGCGTCGATGGCGTGCAGGGGGAAGAGGCGGTACGTGTAGCTCATCGCGAGGATCATTCCGCCCTGGTGCAGCTTCGGGACCGCCTCCAGGTAGCGCTCGGCGTAGGGCGCGAGGAGTGCGTCCTGGCCGGGGCGCCAGAAGGCCGCGGCGACCAGGCCGACCGAGTTGATGGGGACCGTACGGTCCACGACCAGCTGCTGCCAGACCTCCGCCTTCGTGGCCGCGTCGGGCAGGGCGGCCCGTACGGTGAGGGCGCGGAGCCAGGCGTCGGGGTCCGGGTCGCGCGTGAGCAGGAGTTCGGACTCCGCGGTGATGTCGCCGCCCAGTTCCGCCTCGCGGACCAGCGCGCGCCAGCGCAGGTCCACGTCGTCGCCGGCCTGTTCGCGGAGCCAGGCGAGATCGTCCGTGGTCGTCGCGGTACGGGCCAGTCCGCGCAGCGCGACCTGACGGCGGCCGGGGTCCCCGGCGAGGGCGCGACAGGCCGCCGCCACCGCTGCCGAGAGTCCGTCGCGCTCGGCGGGCGGCGCCCAGAGTTCGGCCACGTTCGCGGCGAGGGTCAGATACGGCTCGATCACCGCGTCGGACGTCTCGGCCGTCAGAACGGAGGTGAGGCACCGCCCGGCTTCCGCCGCCGTGGCCTCGCCGGTCGTCAGCATGTCCCAGACGGTGGCCGCGGCCACGCCCCGGGAGATGGCCGTGGGCAACTGCGCCGCCGTACGGAAGAGGGCATCCCTGGTCGTGGGATCCGGGCGGGTCGTCGCGAAGGTCAGGTCGTCGTCGTTGATCAGCAGGACGTCCGCGGCGGGCGGGAGGCCGGTGACGGTCGTGCGGGGTTCCGTCACCTCGACCCGTACCAGCGCCCGGCGTTCCAGCGCGTCGCCGTTCCTGGCGTACGCGCCCACCGCCAGCACCTGCGGACGCGGCTCGGCGGCGGCCACCAGAGTGACCGTGTCGCCGTCGCGCTCCAGGGTGAAGCGGTCGGTGCCCGCAGTGGCCAGCCAGGCCGTGCGCCAGGTGTCGAGGTCGCGGCCGCTGGCCTCGGACAGGGAGTCGATCAGATCCTGGAGCGTGGTGTTGCCCCACGCGTGGCGGGCGAAGTAGGCGGCCATGCCGGTCCTGAAGTGGTCTTCGCCGACGTACGTCTTGAGCTGCTGGAGGACGGACGCGCCCTTGGGGTACGTGATGTTGTCGAAGATCGACGCGGCCTGGGCGACGTCGTGGATGGGCTGGTGGATCGGGTGCGAGGCGGGGCCCTGGTCGGACAGGTACGCGCTGATCTTGCCGATCATCAGATGGCTCGCCCACGCGTCGGTGTGCCGGGTGGCGCGCTCGGCCGCCCAGTGGCAGGCAAACTCCGCGAACGCCTCGTTCAGCCAGAGGTCGTCCCACCAGCGCATGGTGACGATGTTGCCGAACCACATGTGCGCCATCTCGTGCAGCAACACCCTTGCCAGGAGCCCGTGTTCGGCCGGGGTCGGCGCGGCCCGGCGAAGGAACGCGTCCGACCAGGTCACACAGCCGTAGTTCTCCATCGCCCCGCCGAACTCCGGCACGAACACCTGGTCGTAGCGCCGCTGCGGGAACGGCATCGCGAAGACCTCGGCGTAGAAGGCGAGGCCCTGGCTGGTCAGGGTGAAGATCTCGTCGGCGTCGCGTTCGAGGACCTCGGCGAGTGAACGGCGGGCGTACAGGCCCAGGTTGTGGCCGTCGGCCTCGCGGCGGACCTCGTGGAAGGGGCCCGCGTTGATGACCGTGTTGTACACGGACAGGGGCGGGGTGTCCGGGAAGGTCCAGCGGCGGGCCGTGTCCAGCTCCTCGACGTGCGCGTCGCCGGAGTTGCTGGTGACGGTCCAGGCGGACGGGGCCGTGACGGTGAAGGCGTGCGGGGCCTTGAGGTCGGGCTGGTCGAAGCAGGCCCAGACGAAGCGGGCCTCGTCCGGTTCGAAGCTCATCCACACGTACACCTCGCCGTCGGCGGGGTCCGTCGCCTTGTGTACGCCCTCGCCGGCCGTCGTGTCGGCCTGGACGCTCTCCACCCGCAGCACGTTGTGTTCGGCGAGGGCGGGGAGCCGGATCCGCCCGTCCTCGGCGGGGGCGAGTCCGACCCCGTTCAGCGTGGCGCTCAGCACCCGGGCCGCACAGTCCACGAAGGTCTTCGCGCCCGGTTCGCGACACGTGAACGCCACCGTGGAGACGCAGCGGACCTCCGGACCGTCGGGCAGTGCGGTCAGATCGACGTCCACGTCGTACCGCTCGACGTCGATCAGCTCGGCCCGGCGCTCGGCTTCGATGCGGGTCAGGCTTCGGATCCCCATGCGTCCTCCCTCGGCAGACAGCGGCCGTCAGCGTACGACGTGGACAGACGGGGAGCGCAGGGGTTTTTGGTGGCCTTGACGTCGGCCGCCGTCCCCTGCCGTGCGACGCCCGGCCAAGCGGAACGCGACGCCGGGCGCCCGTCCCCCGCCCGGGCGCCCGGCGTCTTCGAGGACGGGGTCGGTGGCGCGGCCGGTCGCCGTGGCCACGCGCCGGAGTTGGGCCAGTCCGGAGCGGTGGGGCGAATTGGCGGCGACGACCAGGTGATCGCGTCCGCTCAGGGTCGCGTCGATGAGGGAGCCGAGTTGACCGGTGCCGACCTGGACGAACGCGCGGTGGCCGGCGCTGTACATGGCCTCGACGAGCTGGCGGAAGCGCACGGGTTCCAGGAGGTGGCGGATGAAGAGCTCGCGTACCGCCTTCTCGTCCGAAGGGAACGGCGAGGCGGTCGTCCCCGACCACAGGGGGACCGTCGGCGGGTGGAGGCGGAAGCGGTTCGTGGCCTCTTCGATCGGGGCGAGGTAGGGCTTCAACATCGGTGTGTGGAAGCCGGATTGGAACGGGAGTACCTGGCTCAGCACGCCCTGCGCGCGGAAGGACCGCACGAACTCGTCCACGGCCTTGTCCGGTCCGCACACCATCGACTGGCCCGGCGCGTTGTCGTGGGAGAGCACGATTCCGGCGCCCGGCCACTCGTCGGCGAGGGCCGACAGCACGCGCTCCGCCGGGGCCCCGATCGCCCCGAAAGCGAGGCCGGGGACCGTCACCGAGTCGGGGTCGAACGCCTCCATGAAGTCGCTGACCTCGTCCGGCGAGTACACCCCGGCGGCGGTCATCGCCGTCCACTCGCCGACGCTGTGTCCGGCGACCGCGTCCGGGACGACACCCATCTCGCGCAGCGCGGCGTCCAACAGCCGCCCGACGCCGACCACATCGAATCCATGGCGGCCAACGTCCCCCACCTGCGCCGGGGTTGAGGACCGGTTCGCACGCAGTCCGAAGTGCGCGGCTACGTCCTCGACCCGGGGCGTGAAGTCGCCCTCCAGACCCGGGAAGACGAACGCCAGCTTTCCCGCACCGGCCCCGATCAGCGGGCTCGGCGTGAACCACACATCGCTACGGCCCTGCCAGGCCCGCCCCTTGGCGACCGCCCGGCGGGCCAGCGTCAGCCGCTTGGCGTCCGGGGCGACGATGCCGAGCCGCGAACGGCCCGAGGTGGCAGGGGTGTTGGCTGCGGCCAGGAGGGCGGAGTCGTCCGCGTCCAGAAGTGCGGCGAGGGCCTCGGGGCTGTCGGCGGCGAGCATCAGCACGCGTTCCGGTTCGGCCACGGAGACCGTGCGAGCGGAGGCGTTCACGCGTTCCGGTTCGCCGCCGGCCACCGTTGCCGAACGTGAGGCGCGCGCCCCTGGAGCCTCCTCCAGCACCACATGTGCGTTGATGCCGCCGAACCCGAACGCGTTGACCGCCGCCCGTCGCACCGGCTGTTCGGAGGTCGTCTCCCAGGGAGCCGCCTGCTCCAGCGGACGGAACCGGGTCGCCGCGAGCGCGGGGTGCGGGTCGTCGCAGTGCAGGGTCGGCAGCAGCATGCCGTGGTGGACGGCGAGAGCGGCCTTGACCAGACCGGCGACCCCGGCGGCCGGCATCGTGTGGCCGATCATCGACTTCACCGAGCCGATCACCGCACGGCCGTGGGACGTGCCCGTGTCCCCGAACACCTCGGCCAGCGTGGTCAGTTCGGCCGTGTCACCGGCAGGTGTCGCCGTGCCGTGCGCCTCAAGGAGGCCGATGGAACCGGGCAGCGCGGGATCCAGCCCCGCCGCCTGCCAGGCCTGGCGAACGGCATGGGTCTGGCCGGTCGAGTCCGGGTTGACGAGACTCGCGGCGCGGCCGTCGCTGGACACGCCGGTGCCGCGGATGACGGCGTAGATCCGGTCGCCGTCACGCTCGGCGTCGGCGAGGCGCTTGAGGACGACGACGCCCGTGCCCTCGCCGATCAGGATGCCGTCGGCGTCGCGGTGGAAGGGACGGATGCGCTGGCTCGGGGAGAGCGCGCGCAGCTGGGAGAACACGCTCCACAGCGTGATGTCGTGGCAGTGGTGGACGCCTCCGGCGAGCATCAGGTCGCAGCGCCCGGCGGCGAGTTCGGTCACCGCTTGGTCGACGGCGATCAGCGAGGACGCGCAGGCCGCGTCCACGGTGTACGCCGGGCCGCGCAGGTCGAGACGGTTGGCGACGCGGGACGCCGCGAGATTGGGCACCAGGCCGATGACCGACTCGGGACTGTCGGGGCCGAGCCGTTCGGTGAACGCGGAGCGGATGCGGTCCAGCTGGCCGGGGTCCAGGTCGGGCAGCAACTCGCCCAGCGTGCGGACGAGTTGGCCCGCCGTACGGACCCGCTGGTCGAGGCGAACCAGACCGGGGGTGAGATAGCCGCCCCGGCCGAGCACGACACCGACGCGCCGCCGGTCGGGCAGCCGGGACTCGCCGCCCGCGTCGGCGAGGGCGGCGGCCGCCACGTGGAGGGCGATGAGCTGGTCGGGTTCGGTGCCGGGCACCGAGTTCGGCATGATGCCGAACCGGGTGACCTCCACCTCGGCCAGCTCGTCCACGAAACCGCCGCGCCGGCAGTACACCTGGTCGGCCACGGCCGGACCGCTCGCCGAGTCCGGCCGGTAGTAGTCCGCGTCCCAACGCCCGTCCGGCACCTCACTGATGGCGTCCGTGCCGCCCAGCAGATTCCGCCAGTACGCGTCGAGGTCGGCGGCGCCGGGGAGCAGCACCGACATGCCCACGATGGCGACCGGCACTTGACGGTCCGTCATGGCTACCAGCCCGAAGCGGTGTAGACGACGGCCCCTGCTGACTCGTCGCCCCAGGCGAGTTCACGCAGCAGGGCCGCGGTGCCCTCCTCGGGGTCGATCAGCGAGATGCCGCGCCGGGCGTACTCGCGTCCCAACTCCGGGGTGACCATGCCGTGATGGCCACCGGTGGGCGCCCACGGACCCCAGTGCACGGTGAGCGCACGGTGCCCGGTGCGGGCGGACCAGGCGGTGCCCAGACTCTGAAGGGCGTCGTTGGCGGCGGCGTAGTCGACCTGGCCCCGGTTGCCGAGGACGGCGGAGACGGAGCCGAACAGGACGGCGAAGGAAGGGCCGTTGGGCAGTTCCTCCAGCGCCGACAGCAGCGCCTCGGCGCCGTGCGTCTTGGTCCCGTAGACCCGCTGGAAGGACTCGGTGGTCTTCTCGGCGATCAGCCGGTCCTCGATGACCCCGGCCGCGTAGACGACACCGTCGAGGCGGCCGTGTTCGGCGTGGATCTCCTTGACCGCCTGGAGCGCGGCGTCCGGTTCGCGGAAGTCGACGGAGTGGTAGCGGGCCTCGCTGCCGAGGGCAGTGAGTTCGTCCAGGGTCGCGGTGATCTCCCGCTGGGCGAGCAGGAGTTCGGCGGTGCGGTTGATCTCGGCGGGTGTGAGCCCACCGCCCTTGGCGGCGAGGGCGGCGCGCAGTTCGGCCGGGGTACGGGCGCCCGCGGTCGCCGGGTCCTCGGGACCGGCCGGCGCGACCGTCCTGCCGAGGAGTTCGATACGGCACCGGGAGGCGGCGGCGAGCGCGACGGCGAACTTCGCGGTGATGCCCCGCGCACCGCCCACCAGCAGGACCACCGAGTCGCGGTCGAGCCCGATGGCGGCGGCCTCCGCGACCCCGTCACCGGCCGGTCCCGCGCCGTTGGTCGCGAGGGCGCCGAGCGGTGTCTCGGTCAGCTCAAGTCCGTGCCGTCCAGCGGGGGTTCGGAGCACTACCGGCTCGGCGCCGGGCGCCAGCAGTTCGGCGATCAGCGCGTCGGCGACGGCGGCCGGCGCGGTGTCCGCCGGCTCGACGACCCGGGCGACGGTGTCCGGGTACTCGCGGGCCACCGTACGGAACAGCCCGTGCAGGCCCGCCGAACCACCGTCCGCCCCCTGTACCGCGAGGAGTTGGCGCGGGCCGCGCCGCAGAGCGGCCTGGAACACGGGGAACGCGTCGGGCAGCACCGGTGCCGATGCCGTGAGTGGCGCGAGATACAGGACGGCGTCCACCTGGCCGTCGGCGTCGGTGAGTTGGTGCTCGGGGGCGACGGTCACCGTGTCGGCGCCGTACGAGGTGAGCCGCGCCGCGACCGCCTCCGAGGCCTCACCGTCGCCGTAGAGGACGAACCGCCGGCCGCTCAGCACGGATGCCGGGTCCGCCGGGTTGTCGCCGTCCTGGTGCGCCAGCAGCACCGGCCGCAGCTGGAGCCGCTTCGGCGCGGTGCCGGTGACCTCGTCCTGCGGGGCGCTGGCAGGCGGGGAAGTGTCCTGAGGGGCGCTGACACTCGGGGGTGTCTCGTCCGCCGCCGCGGGCTCTGTCAGCCGTGCCGACAGCCAGCTCGTGACGGAGGCCGCCGTACGGGCCTTCGCGAGGTCCTCCAACTCGGCGTCGTCGAGCGAGGCGACGTCCATCCCGCCGCCGATGCCTAGGCGCCCGGCCAGTTCGCCGGCGATCTCGGCGCGCTTGATGGAGTCGATGCTGAGGTCCGCCTCCAGATCGAGGTCGGGCTCGATCATGTCGACGGGATAGCCGGTGCGTTCGCTGATGATCTCCAGGACGACCCGGAGGACGTCGGCCTCGGTGACAGCCTCGGGAACCTGGGGGGCGGCCGACTCCGTTGGTGCGGTGGGCTGTTGAGGTAGGGATGCCTCGGCGGCCGGCAGGGCGGGCAGCTGCGGCAGCGCCTCGGTCACGGCGGGCGCCGGTGCCGGAACCCATGTTCCCTGCGGCACCGTTCCCTGTACCGCGCCGAAGTACGTCATCAGCACATCCCGTTGCGCGGCCACCATCTCCCGGCTGGTGCGCAGGAATTCGGAGATGAGCGCGTCCCTGTTCACCTCGACGGGGACACCGTCCTGAGGGTTCGTCGTCACAGTCGTCTCCACTACACGTCGGGCCGGTGCGAGGGCACCGGGCAGGAGTGCTCCGGCGGCGGTACGGACCAGCTGTCCGTCGACCGTCCAGCCGGGTCGCGAGGGCACAGGAGTCCGGGCCGCGTCGACGGCGTCGCGCCCGTTGAACAGCCAGCCGGTCCGCACCGGCAGCCCCGCGACGGCCAGTTGGGCCAGCGCGTCGAGCCAGCCGCGCAGCCCGCTGTCCTGCCGGGGCTCGCACGCGACCGTGCGGTGCGGGCGGTCACCGAGGATCTGGTCGACCAGCCGGGTCAGCACGGAACCGGGACCGGCCTCGACGAAGACCCGCGCGCCCGCCTCGTACATCGCCTCGATCTGCGCGACGAAGCCGACCGGGGAGCCTATCTGCGCGGCGAGTTCGGCCCGGACCGCGTCGGCGCCCTCCCCGTACGGGGCCGCCGTACGGTTGGACCACACGGGGAACTCGGGTGTGAGCACGGGCCGTTGAGCAAGAGCCTCCGCGAACCGTTCGCCCGCCCCCGCCACCAGCGGACTGTGGAAGGCGCAGGCCACGGGGATGCGCTTGGCGCCGAGACCGGCGTCGCGCAGGAGCCGTACGGCTGTGGCGACTGCCTCTGTCGGGCCCGAAATCACCGTCTGGCGGGGCGAGTTGTGGTTGGCGACGACGACCGAGTCGGGTGCGCCCGCCGCCTTGAGGGCCTGTTCGACGTCCTCGGCACCGGCCGCGACCGCTGCCATGGTGCCAGGGTCGTCCGCGCCCGTGGCTTCGAGGATCGCCGCCGCGCGTTCGGCGCTCAGCTCCAGCAGTGCCTCCGGCGCGATCGCGCCCGCCGCGCACAGGGCGACCAGCTCACCGTAACTGTGCCCGGCCGCCATGTCGGGCCGCACGCCCGCCTCGGTGAGCAGGGCGTGGGCCGCCAACCCCGCGATGCCCAGCGCGGGTTGCGCGACCCGGGTGTCGGTGAGACCGGCCTGCTGGCGGTCGCGGGCGGTGTCGTCGAAGGCGGTCGGCGGGTAGAGCGCGTCGGCGTGGTCGCGGCCCAGGTGCAGATAGTGCTGCAACTCGGGGAACGCGATGAAGACCTCGGCGAGCATGCCGGGCCGCTGACTGCCTTGACCGGGGAAGAGGAACGCGACCTTGCCCGCGCCGGCTCCGGGTCCCGCGCCGGTCCTGGCCTCGGCGTTCGCGCCGGATTCCGTGTCGGCCTCCGCCTCAGGCTCCGCGAGGTGAATCCCCCCGGCCGGATCATGCTCACCGGCCAGCGCCCGCCGCAACTGCCCGGCCAGCCCCGCCACATCCCGTGCCACGACCGCCACCCGCACCGGCTCGTGCCGGGCGTCCGAGCGTCGCGAAGCGCTCAGCGCGAGGTCGCGCAGCTTCCAGTGACCCGCCTCCGCGAGCTTCAGGATCTCTTCGATGCCCCGGCGCGCCGCCGCCCGGTCCGCTCCCCGGAAGGTGAACAACTCGGCGGGCCACGCGTCCAGTCCGTGAGCGGGCGGTACGGCATCCCCGTAAGCCTGGATCACTGTATGGAAGTTGGTGCCGCCGAAGCCGAACGCACTGAGCCCCGCGACGCGTTCCTCGGCAGGGGCGGCCCAGGGCCGCGGCCGGGCGTGGAAGACGAACGGGCTGTCGTCCTCCTTCCAGGCCGAGTTGGGCTGCTTCATGTGCAGGGTGGGCGGCTTGACGCCGGTGTAGAGGGACAGCACGGTCTTGATCAGACCGGCGAGTCCGGCGGCGCACTTCGTGTGCCCGATCTGCGACTTGACCGAGCCGAGCGCACAACTGCCCGCCCCGGCGCCGGACTCGGTGAACACCTCGCTGAGGATGGAGAGTTCGGTGCGGTCGCCGACGACCGTCCCGGTGCCGTGCGCCTCGACCAGGCCGACCTCGGCGGGGGAGACACCCGCGTTGCGGTACGCCCGCTCCAGCGCGGCCCGCTGGCCCTCGGGCCGGGGTGCCGTCAGGCCCAGGGAGCGGCCGTCGCTGGAGCTGCCGACTCCCTTGATCACGCCGTAGATCCGGTCGCCGTCCCGCTCCGCGTCCGCGAGCCGCTTGAGGACCACGCAGGCGACGCCCTCGCCGAGCGCGATGCCGTCCGCCGAGCTGTCGAAGGCGCGGGAGCGGCCGGTGGGGGACAGGGCGTGCACGGAGGAGAAGAGGACGTAGTCGTTGATGCCGTTGTGGAGGTCGGCGCCCCCGCACAGCACGACATCGCTGGTGCCGCCCACGAGTTCCTTGCAGGCGACGTCGACGGCGGCCAGCGAGGACGCGCAGGCCGCGTCGACCGTGAAGTTGGCGCCGCCGAGGTCGAGCCGGTTGGCGATGCGGCCCGAGATGACGTTGGAGAGCATGCCGGGGAAGGAGTCCTCGGTGAGCGTGGGGAGCTGCTCCTCGATGCCCTGCGGGAGCTTCCCGTAGTAGGACGGGAGTACGGCACGCAGCGTGGTCGCGTTGGACAGGTCGCTGCCCGCCTCCGCGCCGAACACCACGGAGGTGCGTGCGCGGTCGAACTCCCGTCCCCGGTCGCCGTATCCGGCGTCCTCCAGCGAACGCCGGGCCGCTTCGAGGGCCAGCAGCTGCACCGGTTCGATGCTGCCGAGGGAGGCCGGCGGGATGCCGTAACGCAGCGGGTCGAAGGGGATGCGCGGGAGGAAGCCGCCCCACTTCGACGGGGTGGCGCCGGTCTTGTCCGGCGAGTAGTGCACGGCGGGGTCCCAGCGGTCGGGCGGGACCTCGTCGACGGAGTCGCGCCCGCCGAGGATGTTCGCCCAGAACGTAGGGAGGTCGGGTGCCTGCGGGAACATGCACGCCATGCCGATGACCGCGATGTCCAGGGGTGCGGGCGCCTCCGGCTCGACGGTCTCCTCGACTCCCAGACGGGCGCGGGCGGTTCGCGCGCTGTCGGCCAGGAAGTCGGCGGCCTCCTCGGTCACCGAGCGGTGCAGGGCGTCGATCGTGGTGGTCGCCGAACGCAGCACGGCGACCTCGCCGGCCATGAACATCCCCTCGGCGAGCTGGCGTTGCTCGTCCACGGCGGTGAGCGCACCGTCCGCGTCCCGCTCCACGCCCTTGCTGGCGATGCGCAGCCGGCCGACGTTGAGCCGCTCCAGCTTCTCCCAGATCTGCCGGTCGGGTACGCTCTGCTCGCGCAACTGGGCCTCGAATTCGAGGTAGTTGTCGCTGAACGGGCTCGGTACGCAGCGGGTGGCGTGACCGGGCGCGGTCTCCAGGAGCGCGGTGCGCGTGGCCTGGACGACCTGCTCCTGGAACAGGGGCTGGACCGCCCCGCGCGTCACCGCCTCCTCCGTGAACAGATAGGCGGTGCCCATCAGCACGCCGACGGCGGCGCCGCGCGCGGTGAGCGGTGCGGCGAGCGCGGCCACCATCGCCGCCGAGCGTTCGTCGTGGACGCCGCCCGCGAAGAACACCTCGACGCGCTCCGCCGTACCCGCTTCGGCCTTCTCCAAGAAGTCGTCCAGGACGGCGAGTTGTGCCTCCCACAGCGGGAAACTGCCGCGCGGTCCGACATGGCCGCCGCACTCGGAGCCCTCGAACACGAACCTGCGCACCCCCGCGTCCAGGAACTGCCGCAGCAGCCCCGGCGAGGGCACGTGCAGGAAGGTGGAGATCCCGGCCCGCTCCAGCGCCTCGGCCTGGGAGGGGCGTCCGCCCGCGATGATCGCGTGCGTGGGCTCCAGCTCCCGTACGGCTTCGAGCTGGGCGTTGCGCATCTCCTCGGGCGCGAAGCCGAGCACCCCGACACCCCAGGGCCGCCTCCCCACGGCGGCGCGGGTCTCGGCCAGCACCGCCCGCGACTGCTCGCCGCTCGACAGCGCCAGCGCGACGAACGGCAGGGCACCGCCCTCGGCGACGGCCGCGGCGAACTCCGCCTGGTCGCTGACACGGGTCATCGGGCCCTGAGCGATGGGGAGTTGAGTGCCCAGGGTCCGGCTCATCGGGGACCCGGCGCGCAACGCGTCGGCCGGTCCCGCGTCCCGTACGGATTCCCTTATGGCGGCGGTCAGTTCGCGCACCGTGCGACCCGTGTCGCCCCAGCGTTCGGCGAAGCGCGCGGCGAGGAAACCGTCCTGGCCGACGGGCAGCAACTGGGTGCGCGGGTCGCGGGCACCGAGCAGTTCGGGGACCCGGTCGGCGGGCACCTGGGGGGCGTCCGGGCCGCGCCGCAACAGGACCCGGTGACCGGCCACCAGCGTGGTCTCGGAACCGTCCATCGAGCGCAGTGCCGCAGCCGCCGCCTCCGGCAGGCCCGACTCGGCGAGCAGGGCCAGCTGGCTGTCGAGGACGACCCCGGCCGCGCCACCGGCCACGGCCGCGGCCGCCGTACGGGGGCCGATGCCGCCGCAGGCCCAGACCGGGACGTCCACACCGGGCTCGGCGAGCAGCCGTTGAAGTAACACGAAAGTGCTCAACTCGCCCACCCGGCCGCCGCTCTCGGCGCCCCGGGCGATCAGTCCGTGCGCGCCGGCGCGGACCGCCGCCAGTGCCTGGTCCGGGTCGGTGACCTCGACCAGCACCCGGTGCTCCGCCGCGACCTCGCCGACCTGCCAGGCGGCGTCCGCGGTGAGGACCACGGTGTGCGGGACCGCGCCCGCGCCTGTCGTGAGGTCACCGGGAGCGATCCGGCAGTGAGGTCCGACCCGTACCCCGAAAGGGCCGGGGGACCAGCGCCGGATGCGCGCCAGGGCCTCTCTGGATCTTCGGTCGCCCAGTCCCAGGTCGAGTACCCCCAACCCACCGGCACGGCTGACGGCCGCCGCGAGTCGGGCGTCCGGCTCATGGAACGGGGTGATTCCAAGGATCATGCATTCGGCGCGCGCGACAGGCGTCATGATTCTCCGAATAAACGGTGAAACTACACGGTGGGGGGTTTCGGCGGGGGTGCGCCGAATGTAATCGCAGAGGCGCAAGAGGGCTGATGGAAAGCTAGCCCCCCGGTTACTCGTCGGTCAACAAGGTCCAGGCAAGCAACTGGTCGACGGGGGTGATCAGGCCATCGGGAACCGGCCCCCAAACAACCGAAAACCCTGCCAATTTCCTTCAGAGGGCACACCACTCGGACCGCAGTGGCGCAAGCGGTCCAAAAGCCCCTGCTATTCATCCGAGGCTCACAGTCCCGAAACATCGCTGACGGCGGGACGGAATTATGTAAACGTTGGGTGTCGATGCCTCCTCGCATAGGCCGCGCTAGGTTGGCACCCATGAGCACACCGCGGGACCTGATGATCGTCGCCATGGATGTCGCACCCGAGCGCCCCGTCGAGACGGGTGACCTTTCGCTCGCGCTCGCCGGAGCGGAGGTGATCGACCTCCTCGCCGCCGGAGCCGTGACGCTGGACGGCGACCTGATCGTGCCGAACCCCCAACTCCCCATGGAAGACGTCCTGTTGGACCAGGCGGCGGCCGCGCTCGTGCGGGAGACGCCGTACGAGTCGGTCGAGGACTGGCTGTGGCGGCGCGGGCGCAGCCTCTCCTCCGCCTATCTCGCCGTGCTGGAGGCGGAGGGGCTGGTCGCCCGGCAGCGCGGGCGCTGGATCCCGGTCCGCACCGGCCGGACGGCCCTGGTCGACTCCCCGGTCCGCAGCCGCGCGGCGGACCGCTGGGCCGAGGGCGAACCCGTCCTCGCCCAGCTCGCCGCGGCCGCCGGGATCCGCGAGGTGTCGGACGAGGACTCCGCGAAGGTCACCGACGAGTCGCTGGACACGGTCATCGCCGTGGTCCACGACGCGGTGACGGAGCTGGAGGCCGTACGGCAGCGGAAGAGCGTCGAGGACGCGGCGTACGACAACGTGTGGCGCGGTATGTGACGGTGACTTCTCGGCTTCGGAGCACGACAACTGCCGATAAAACAGAGCCAGTTGATGGTCCTGAGCCTCAGGTGACGCCACGTTACCCATGGTAGGCACAAGCCCGGCGCTGAGCTAGAGCGAGCGACGGCGCGCGCTACCCGCGTTCACCGGGACGGAGCCGCCCCCGACAGGATCCTCACCGTGACGAAGCCGCCCCCAGCGGGATCGTCACCGTGAAGACCGTCGCCCCCGGCTCCGACGTCAGCTCCACGGTGCCGCCGTGCGCCTTCGCCAGCGACCGCGCCACCGCGAGGCCCAGCCCGCTGCCGCCCCGCTCCCGGGTCCGGGCCTTGTCGACCCGGTAGAAGCGGTCGAAGACCCGGGCCCGGTCGTCCTCCGGGATACCGGGCCCCGCGTCGGCGATCCGCACCGACGCGGCGCCGCCCGCGACCGACAACGCCACCGAGACCTGTGTTCCGGCCGGGGTGTGCACGGCCGCGTTGGTGAGGAGGTTGTCCAGCACCTGCCGAATACGGACCGGGTCGACGCGCAGCGGGACCGGGGAGGGGGGAACCGTCACCGTCAGTGGGTGTTCCCGGTGCCCGGCGCGGAAGGCGTCCGCCGCCTGCTCCACCAGCTCCACGAGGTCCGCGTCCTGCATCCGTATCGGAGTCTCCACGTCCGCCGCGTCGAGGCGGGCCAGCAGGAGGAGGTCGTCGAGGAGGATGCCCATGCGGGCGGCCTCGGCGCGCAGCCGGGCCAGGTGCTTGTCGCGCTCCTCGGGGACGTTCGCGGCCGCGTACTGGAACAGGTCCGCGTAGCCGCGCACCGACATCAGCGGGGTGCGCAGCTCGTGCGAGGCGTCCGCGACGAACCGGCGCAGCCGCTGCTCCGCCTCCGCGCGCACCGCGAGGGAGTCGTCGATGTGCTCCAGCATCGTGTTGAACGCGGTGCGCAGCTCCTCCACCTCGGGCCCGCCGTCGCCCCGCTCGGCGCGCAGCGGCAGCCGGGCCGCCGAGTCGGTGAGGTCGTGCGAGGTGATGCCGTGGGCCGTGGTCGCCATGTCGCTGAGGGGGCGCAGCCCGCGCCGCAGCAGGTTCCGCCCTATGACCACCAGTACCAGCAGTGCCAGCGCGAACGCCACCACCTGGACCGTGACCAGCTGCCGTACCGTGCCCTGCACGTCCGCCAGCGGGGCCGCGCTCACCAGGACCACACCGGGCTCGACCTCGCAGGCCCGCAGCCGGTAGGTGCCCTTGCCGTCGATCGTCACCGTCCGGGTGATCTCCGTGGTGGAGTGCGCCATCGTCTTCGCGAGGGCGGTGAGCGCCTTGGTGTCCTCCGGTACGTCCGAGGGCTCGCGCAGTTTCGGGGTCGTGCCCGAGACGTCGTAGACGGCCGTGTACCAGCCGTAGTACGGCTTGCGCTGGACGATGCCGTGCGCCTGGGCGTCCTTGGACTGGACGACCTGGACGAGCTTCATCTGGTCGCTGACCTGGCGCTGGAGGTAGTCCCGCATGTACATCGTCAGGGCCGTGCCGACGACCGCGAACACGATCAGCGACAGGACGCCGACGCCCAGTGCGAGCCGGGTGCCCAGGCGTACGCGGCGCCAGTTGTGGCGCAGTCGTCGGATCATTCGGCGGCCTGCCGGATCACATAGCCGAAGCCACGCACGGTGTGGATCAGCGGATCGTGGCCCTCGTCGAGCTTGCGGCGCAGCCGGCTGACCACCAGTTCCACCACGTTCGAGCGGCCGCCGAAGCCGTACTCCCACACATGGTCGAGGATCTGCGCCTTGGTGAGCACGGTCGGCGACTTGCGCATCAGATAGCGCAGCACCTCGTACTCGGTCGGGGTGAGCGTGATGAGGTGGTCACCGCGCCGCACCTCGCGCGTGTCCTCGTCCATCGTCAGATCCGCGACCCGCAGCACGGAGCGCGGGAAACCGGGCCCGGCGCTGCGCCGCAGCACGGTCCGCAGCCGGGCCATCAGCTCCTCCACCGCGAACGGCTTGACCAGGTAGTCGTCCCCGCCCCGGGTCAGCCCCGCGACCCGGTCGGCGACCGCGTCCCGCGCCGTGAGGAACACCACGGGCACCATCGTCCCGGACCGCCGCAACCGGTCCAGCACACCGAAACCGTCCAGGCCGGGCAGCATCAGGTCGAGCACCACGATGTCCGGTGCGAACTCGGCGGCCACGGTCAGCGCCTCCTCACCGGAGTACGCGCACGCGGCCTCCCAGCCCTCGTACCGGGCGACCGTCGCGACAAGGTCGGCGATCGGCGGGTCGTCGTCCACGACGAGGAGTCGTACTTTGTCCACCCGCTCATACTGCGCCACACACCGATCTACGCCAGACCCGCGGCACCGCCACACCCACATCGATAAGCACTTGAAAGTTGTCCGACAGGAAAAAGACAGCTCCCCGAGGTCAAGCTCGTCTCCCAGGACCCGATCAAGGAGCTGCCGTCCGTGACGACCGTCCAATCACCCCCTGCGCCCCCCACGGCGATACGCCCCAGGGTGGTGGCCCGCACGGGCCTGTACGCCGTGCTGGCCGCGAACGTCGCCGTGGTGACCGTCTTCTTCGCCCAGGCAGGATTCGCCTCCAACGCGCTCATCGTCATCGGCCGCCTCCTCGGCCTCTACGGCGCGCTCGTCATGGCCTTCCAGCTGCTGCTGGTGGCCCGCCTGCCCTGGCTCGACCGCCGGATCGGCATGGACCGGCTCACCAACTGGCACCGCTGGACCGGCTTCGCGCTGCTCTGGACGCTGCTCGGGCACCTCGTGTTCATCGCCTTCGGCTACGCCCAGGGCACCGACACCGGCCCGATCGGCGAGGTCGTCGACCTGGCCGAGACCACCGAGGGCATCCTGCGCGCGCTCGTCGCCTTCGCCCTGATCCTCGTCATCGGCGCGACCTCCGCCCGCTACGCCCGGCGCCGCCTCGCCTACGAGACCTGGCACTTCATCCACCTCTACACCTATGTCGCGGTGGTCCTCGCCTTCACCCACCAGGTCGCGGTCGGTACGACGTTCACCGCGTCGTCCGCCGCCACGACGTACTGGTACGCGGTGTGGGGCGTCGCGCTCGGCTCGGTCGCCCTGGGCCGGCTGGTCCTGCCCCTGTGGCGCAACTTCCGCCACCAGTTCCGGGTGGAGGCGGTGGTCCCCGAGTCCGGCAACGTCGTCTCGATCTACATCACCGGCCGCGACCTCCACCAACTCCCGGCGCAGGCAGGCCAGTTCTTCCTCTGGCGCTTCCTGACGAAGGACCGCTGGTGGCAGGCCAACCCCTTCTCCCTCTCGGCCGCCCCCGACGGCACCCGCCTGCGCCTCACCGCCAAGACGGCCGGCGACGGCACGGCCGCCCTGCGCCACCTCAAGGTCGGCACCCGCGTCTTCGCCGAGGGCCCCTACGGCGCCTTCACCACCCTGCACCGCACGAAGCCGGAGTCCCTGCTCATCGCGGGCGGCGTCGGCGTCACCCCCATCCGCGCCCTGCTGGAGGACCTGGAGGGCCACGCCGTCGTCATCTACCGCGTCGCCACCGACCGCGACGCCGTCCTCTACGACGAGCTGGTCGAACTCGCCCAGGCCAAGGGCGCCCAGCTCCACCTGGTCACCGGCCCGCCCGTCCCCGACAAGCTCGCGCCGCGCGAACTGGCCCGGCTCGTACCGGACATCGCCGACCGCGACGTCTTCCTCTGCGGACCGCCGCCGATGATGAACGCGGTGCTGCGCAGCCTCGGCGACATGGGCGTGCCCAAGCAGCAGATCCACTTCGAACGCTTCAGCCTGGCGGGATGAGAGAAATATCGTGAAGCGAGTCATACCTGTCCTGGTGCTGTCCGTCGCGGGTCTGATCCCCGTGTGGCGCTACGAGCCGTCCATCGGGACGACGACGAGCACGACGACCACGACGGAGGCGGTCTCGACACCGACTCCTACGGCCACTTCGTCGTCCTCGTCCGGGTCTTCGTCGACCCCTTCCGCGTCCTCGAAGAAGGTCGTCCAGGGCACCGCGATCAACACATCCAAGGGCACCGTGCAGGTGCAGGTGACCTTCGAGGGCGACAAGATCAGCTCCGTGAGCATGCTCCAGCAGCCGGACCACCCGCAGACCACGGCGGCCGTCCCGGTGCTGATCGAGGAGACCCTCAAGGCGCAGAGCTCGAAGATCGACACGGTGTCCGGCGCCACGATCACCAGCGACGCCTACGTCCAGTCGCTCCAGGCCGCGATCGACGCCAAGGGCGCCTGAAATGCGGCGAGTCGAGCATGTGATGGGCTTTCCGGTGTCGTTGCGCGTCGACGACGAGGGCATCGGGGACGAGGTGGCGGACGCGTTGTTCGCCTGGCTGCGCGAGGTCGACGCCCGCTTCAGCCCGTTCCGCCCGGACAGCGAGGTCTGCCGCTACGACCGCGGGGAGCTGCGACTCCGGGACCTGAGCGCGGACTTGACCGAGGTGCTCGACCTCTGCGAGCAGTACCGGGTCGCGACCGGCGGCGCCTTCGACGTCCGGCTGCCAGGCCGGCCCCTCGACCCCTGCGCGGTGGTCAAGGGCTGGTCGGTGCAGCGGGCGGCGGAACTGCTCACCGCCGCCGGCGCCCGGCGGTTCATCCTCAACGCCGGTGGCGACGTGGTCGTGGCCGGCGGTCCGTGGCGGGTGGGCGTACGGCACCCCGAGCACGCCGACCAGCTGTGCACGGTACTGGAGTTGACCGACGGGGCGGTGGCGACCTCCGCGCGCTACGAGCGCGGCGACCACATCGTCGACGGGCGCACCGGCACTCCCGCGACCGGACTGCTCAGCATCTCCGTCGTGGCCGCCTCCCTCACGGAGGCGGACGCCACGGCCACCGCGGCCTTCGCGATGGGTCCGGAGGGCGTCGACTGGGCCGCCGCCCGGCCCGGCTGCGAGGTGTTCGCGGTCGACGCCGAGCGCCGGGTCCGCCGTACGCCGGGATTCCCGGTCGCGACGGTGGCGGCTTAGCGGCTGTCCCTCACCCACAGCAAGCGGAAGGGCCGCCGGATTACCGGCGGCCCTTCCTGTCGGGACATGTGGATCGGGGGAGTGGATCAGCTGACGTCGGAGGCGTCCAGGCGGTACAGGCCGCTGCTCGTCGACGAGGTCGAGGTCGTCGAGGAACTGCTGCTGTACGCCGAGGACTTGACCGCCGTGCCGTGGGCCTTGACCCAGGTCGCGATCGCGGAGTTGGTGCCCTGGCCGCCGTCGCTGCTGACGATGATGTAGTGCAACTTGCCCGACTTCACCAGGGACTTGAGCTTGGCGAGGGTCATCGCGTTGTCGCTGCCGGACCAGCCGCCCATGGAGATCACGGGCTGACCCGACTCCAGGATGATCGAGGACGCCGTCTGGTCGGTGGACACCGCCAGCAGCCAAGTCGCCCCGTCCTGGTGCTTCTTGAGGTACGTGATCATCTCGGACGAGACCTGGGTGCCGCCGCCCGTACCGCCACCGGCCGACTGAGTACCGGACTCGGTGCTCGACTCGGCGCCGGACTCCGTGGCCGAGGACGAGGAGGAAGACGAGGAGGAGGAAGGCGCCGAACCGCTGCCCGAGGGCCGGGTGCCGGACGGGGCCGAACCGCTGGGCTTCGTACCGGACTTGGTGCCGCCCGGGGCGCCGCCCATGCTGCCGCCACCGCCGCCACCCATGCCGCCACCGGTGCTGGGACCGGCCGTCGGGTTGGTGCCGTTGGTCGAGGAGGTCGCCGCCGAGACCGAGTAGGCCGCGGGTCCGGCGAGGAGGGCGACGACCGCGGCCAGTGCCGCGAAGCCCATCAGGCGGTGGCGCTTGGTGAACCGGCCCACCAGCAGGCCGAGCACGGAGGCCACGCCCGCCACACCGACCACGATCTCTGCGACCGTGTACACCGTGCCGGAGCCGGAGACCCGCTGGAGCAGGACGACCGCCCAGACGGAGCTGGCCGCGATCGCCGCCGGCAGCACCCAGGCCCACTTGGCCGCCGAGCCCTCACGGAAGGCGCGGTACAGCAGCACCCCGCCCGCACCGGCCAGGGCCGCGATACCGGGCGCCATGGCGGTGACGTAGTACGGGTGGAACGTGCCCTCGGCGAGCGAGAAGGTCAGGAAGTGGACGACGAACCAGCCGCCCCAGAGCATGAGCGCCGCACGCTTGGCGTCCGTGCGGGGAGCGCGGCCGCGCAGGACCAGGCCGCCGACGAGCGCGATCGCCGCGAAGGGGATCAGCCAGGAGATCTGGCCGCCCATGATCTCGTTGAACATCCGGTACAGGCCCGAACTGCCGCCGAAACTCGCCCCGTTGCCCTGCGAGCCGACCGAGGAGCTGGCGCCGAAGATGCGGCCGAAGCCGTTGTAGCCGATGACGAGGTCCCACACCGTGTTGTCGGTGGAGCCGCCGATGTAGGGGCGGGAGGACGCGGGGATCAGGTCGACGATCACCATCCACCAGGCGCTGGAGACGATCAGCGCGAGGGTGGCGACGGCGAGGTTGCGGATCCGCTTGCCGAGGGAGACGTTCGTCGCCCAGAGGTAGACGAGGAAGAACACGGGCAGGACGACGTACGCCTGCATCATCTTGGTGTTGAACGCGAAGCCGATCGCGACCGCCGACCACACCAGCGGCATCAGCTTCCCGTTGCGGACGGCCTTCATGAGGGCCGCGGCGCCGAGCATCATCAGCAGGACGAGGATCGGGTCCGGATTGGTGTCCCGGGTGATGGCGACCGTGATCGGGGTGAGGGTGAGGACCACCGCCGAGATCGTGCCCGCCACCGCGCCGAAGTCCCGCTTGACCTGGCGGTACAGGATGGCGACCGAGCCGGTGCCGGCCGCGACCATGGGCAGCATCAACTGCCAGGTGCCGTAACCGAATACGCGGGCGGACAGGCCCATCACCCAGAGGGCGAACGGCGGCTTGTCGACCGTGATGAAGCTGCCGGAGTCGAGCGCGCCGAAGAAGAACGCCTTCCAGCTCTTGGTGCCGCTGTAGACGGCCGCGTCGTAGAAGGTGTTGCCGGTGATCGAGGTCAGGTTCCACGCGTAGAGCGCGGTGGCCAGGAGGAGGATGCCCCACAGGGCCGGGCGGGCCCAGCGGGGGTCGTCCTCCGGGCCCGTGAAGAGCCTTCTGGCACGGGAGTTGAGGCCGCCGTCGGCGGGCGGGCCCGCGCGGTGCGAGCGGCGGGCGCTCTCCTGGCCGGGGGGCGGGGCGAGGGTCGTCATGACGCGTACTCCAGGTGTTCCGCGGAAGAGGCGGGCGCCCCGACGGGCAGGACAGGGGCGGTGGTGCGGGTGCGACGGGGTACGGCGGCGATGCGGGCGCGGCCGGTGACGGTCTGCTTGAACATCCGGCGCATGCCCTTGAGGTCGTCGAGGGCGGTACGGACGATGTCGACGCGGCTGTCGGGGTCGTCGATCCAGTCGACCGGGACCTCGTGGATACGGAGCTTGTTGCGCTGGGCGAGGACGAGGAGTTCGGTGTCGAAGAACCAGGCGGTGTCCTCGATGTGCGGGGCGAGCGCCCGGAACACCTCGGTGCGGACGGCCTTGAAGCCGCACTGCGCGTCCGAGAAGCGGGCGGCGAGGCCTGCCTTGAGGAGGAGGTTGTAGGAGCGGGAGATGAACTCGCGCTTGGCACCGCGCTGGACCGCCGACTGCCGGTGCAGCCGGCTGCCGATGGCCACGTCGCTGTGGCCGGACAGGAGCGGGGCGACCAGGGGCAGGAAGCCTTCGAGGCCGGTGGAGAGGTCGACGTCCATGTACGCGACCACGTCCGCCTCGGAGCGGCTCCACACGTGCTTCAGGGCGCGGCCCCGGCCCTTGGCGTCGAGGTGCACGGCGTGCACGTGCGGCAGCCGCTGGGTGAGGTCGAGCGCCTCCTGCCAGGTGGAGTCGGTGCTCGCGTTGTCCGCCACGGTGATCGTGAACGGGAACGGGAAGGACGTTTCGAGGTATGCGTGGAGACGGCCGACACTGCCGGCGAGGACGTGCGCCTCGTTGTAGACCGGCACCACGATCTCGACCGAGCGCTGCCGGACGCCTCCCGCGTTCTGTTCGTTCATGACGGTGACTTTCCGGTCCCCGTCTGTGGCATTGCTGAGCCTTCACTGAGCGGCCGATGAGAATCAGCGGACTCACAGGTTGCGCACAGCACCCTCAGGCCGGGCCCCAATGCTGGGGCCCGGAAAGGCAGTTCGGACGGGCTGCGGACCGGTCTTTTGAGAGACTCCAGACGGGCTTCAGATGGGCTGCGGCTCGAAGTCCCAGCCGGGTGGTTCCTCCGCTCCCGTCGCCGACGCGTCCTCACAGGCCCGTATGAGCGGATGGTCGGGGCCGACGGCGTCGCGGGCCCGCAGCAGGGTCTCCCGGCGCAGTTCGGCCGCCTCGTCGGGCCGTCCGGACAGCCGGCGGGCCGCCGCCGCGTTCAGGGCGCAGCCCAGGGTCCACGGATGGTCGGCGCCCACGGCGTTCGTCATGCCCCGCAGCGCCTGCTCGATCAGCCGGGCCCCGGCGGCCCGGTCGCCGCCGAGCCACAGCAGCAGACCGCGGTTGCCCAGGACACCCACCGTGTACGGGTGATCGTCGCCGAGGAGATGCCGGTAGCCGTCGGCCACCGCGTCCGTCAGCTCGGCGGACTCGGTGAGATCACCGTGCGAGCGCAGGAAGGAGGCGTGGTCGGCCTGGACCATCAGGGTCATCGGATGCCGGACGCCCTGGAGGTTCCGGCACCGCTCGACCAGGCTGCGCAGCAGGTCGGCGGCGGCCGGCACGTCGCCCGAACGACGCAGGCACAGCGCCTGGTTGTGCTGGGCGGCCAGGGTCTGCGGATGATGGTCGCCCATGGTCTGGCGGTGCAGCAGGGAGTTGGCCTCCTGGAGCGCGGTGGCGTCCTGGTGGCGGCCCAGCAGACGCAGCGAGCGGGCGTAGGTGAGGCCGCTGAGCAGGGTCGACTGATGGTCCGAACCGAACGACTCCCGCCGTAGGACCAGGAGTTGGGCGTGCACGTCGGCCGCCTCCTGGTAGCGGCCGAGGAGGCCGAGGGCGACGCCGAGGTTGTTGAGGCAGGCCTGGGTACGGGGGGCCCGTGGTCCGTCGAGGACGTCGTAGGCCCGCCAGACCTGCTCGAAGAGGTGGTGGGCCTCCTTGAAGAGGCCGAGCGCCATCAGGGAGCCGCCGAGGCCCGTCTCGGCCCGCAGGAGTTCGAGGTCGTCGGAGGGGCGCTCCTCGGCGAGTTGCTCCACGACGGACCGGCCCACGGCCTCCGCCTCGCGGTAACGGCCGCAGCGGCGCAGCATGTTGGCGTGCTGGTGGACGAGGACCAGCATGGACGGATGGGTGGGCGCGAGCCTGATCCGCCAGCGGGCCAGCACCTGTTCGCACAGGGTGAGTCCGGTGCTCTCCTCGTCGCGCAGCCGCAGGTACTCGATGCAGTTGAGCACGAGGTCGCGCACCGGGCCCTCGGAGCTCTCCAGGGCGCCCGAGGGGTGCAGATGCGGCAACAGCTCGGCGTAGACAGGCCAGTTGGCGACCTCGGACGGTGAGCGGGGGTCGGCCGAGACCAGTACCCGGCAGGCGACCGCCGAGAGTTCGTCCCGTTCGCCGGGGGTCAGGGTGCGGCGCAGGAAGCGGTGGTAGAGGCGGTGCATCTCCACGCTGTCCACATAGCCGACGCTGTCCGAGGGCTGAACGTAGTCCATCCGTACGGCAGTTGACTCCGAGAGGCGGCGCAGCGCACCGAGCCAGCGGGCCGGGTCGGCGGCCAGGTCGGCCAGCAGCGTGGGCAGGTCGCCGGGGCGGGACTGCTGGAGCTGGCGTACGGGGATCGAGCCGGGGGAGAACATGGCGAACAGGCGCAGGAGTTCGGTCGCCTCGGGGTTGTCCCGCGCCAGGGAGTCGAGTGTGAGGGCCCAGGTGGTCTGGAAGCCGATCGGGTAGTCCGGCAGGGTCTGGATGCCGATCTCGTCGGCGTCGCCCCGGCGCAGCAGCCCGATGTACTCGGCCGCCGACATCCGGTTGGCGTCCAGCCAGGCCGTCGTCTGGGCCAGCAGCAGCGGGAAGTCCTCGACGGCGTCGGCGAGTTGGTCGGCCTCCTCCTCGGTGAGCCGCTCCACGTGCCGGCGGGCGTAACTGATGCTCTCCGCCCGGGTGAAGCGCTCCACCTGGACCTCGGCGACCCCGCCGGTCGCGGCCCAGCCCTGCGTGAGGGTCGTCACCGCGACATGGCCGCCGGCCTCGGGAAGAAGGTCGTTGACCTGTTCCAGGTCGTCGGCGCTGTCGAGGACGAGCAGCCAGCGGCGGTGCGGGCGGCCGGTGCGCAGGGCCTCGCGGACCGCGCGGACCCGCTCCGGCAGCGCGCTGCTGTCGGCGAGGCCCAGCGGTTCGGCGAGGTCGGCGAACTGCTGGCGGGCCGTGGCCCGGAAGCTCGCGCTGATCCACCAGACCACGTCGTACTCGTTGGCGAACCGGTGCGCGTACTCGATGGCGATCTGGCTCTTGCCGACGCCCGAGATACCGCGCAGGGCCACCCGGGCGCCCGTCGGCGGTCCGTTCTCGAAGAGGGCGCGGAGTTCCTCCAGGACCGTGTCGCGGCCGGTGAAGCGGAAGTTGCGGCGCGGGACGTTCCACACCGCGGGCGGCGCGTCCGGGAAGCGGGGGGCGACGGACTCGTCCTCGGGTTCCGGCCGGGCGTCCTGCAGGTCGAGGGTGGTCAGCAGCCGGCGCAGCGCCTCGGCCGGGTCCAGCTCCCGCAGACTGACCGGGCCCAGTACGGCGGTTGCCGCGGGGAGCGTGCGCGCGGAGAGGTCAACGGCGGCGAACCGGTCCGGGTCGGCGGCGACCACCGGGCCCAGCGCCTCGCCCCATTCGAGCTCGGTGCGCTGGCCGAGCCGCAGGTACTCCTCGTCGAGCAGCAGCAGCACCCGGCCGGGGGCGGTGAGGAGATCGGTCAGCAGCCGGGCCAGCGGCACCCCGGGCGGCGGGTCCCAGCGCAGCAGGAAGGTCTGGCAGCCGTGCCGCTCCAGCTGCCGCGCCGTCCACACGGCCCAGGCGCGGTCGGTGCCGGCGTAGCTGATCGTGATGTGGTGCGGCGACCAGACGCCGGACACCGGACGCCGCCCGACGCGCTGCCCGGGGACGGTGTGCTCGGCCGGGAGGGTGGCGGCCCTGCCGTTCAGCGCGGGCACGACGACATGCCCCTGTCCTACGACGGCGTCCGCGACGATCTCGCTGGGCAGTTCGACGGTACGGACCGGAACACCCCAGCGGTTGCTGATGGTCAGCCAGATCGTGCCCGGGCCCGGTGCCCGGCTCGCCTTGATCACGAAGCGGGCCGGGCCGTAGGTGCCGCCGAAGCGGTGCAGGACGACGCTGGGTTCGTTCAGGGCCTCGCACACGAACCGGCGGGAGCCGTCCAGGGCGACGCCGAAGTCGAACTCCTCCTCGTCGTAGGGCCAGTCCTCGGGCGCCGCCGGGCCGTTGAGGTCGACGGTGACGAGATAGCTCTGCCCTGCCTGGGCCTTGCGGGGCCAGCCCACGAGGGGCTCGATCATCAACGCAGCGGGATCGCCGCTCATGTCCTCGCCTCCTGCGCACGGACGCTGAGCCGGAGCGTGGTCAAGGGGTGTCCGAAATAGAGGAACATGAAGCTGTAGAGGATCGGCAGAATCTGCCGCTGGCCCTCGGCGTCGATCGCGTCGTCGTCACCGTAGACGAACGGCAGCGGATCGGGCAGCTGGGCCACGGCCGCGGCCCGGAAGTCGCGCAGGGCCCGCGCGACGGGCAGTTCGGGGTCGGCGCAGAGCCGTCCGACGAGATCGCGGATCAGCGTGTGCGCCACGTCGTCGCCGACCTTGCCGGAGGTCGCGATGCAGCCGCCTGCTCCCTTGCGGAGGAAGAGTTCGGCGAAGCCGCGCAGGGCGTTCTCGCCGAGCGGCCGGTTGTTCACGAACCGGGCGGAGTGGCAGGCGTTCAGGCACACCAGGGTGCGGCGGCCGTCCAGCGCGGACATGTCCAGGCCGTTGAGTTCGTTCCAGGTGACCGTGCCGAGCTTGAGCTTGTAGAGGTTCGGGCCGTGCGTGGCGTGACAGCCCATGTAGACGAGGCCGGCGCCGAGGCCGCCGCGCAGCAGCTCACCCGCAGTTTCGGGGCGACCCTCGCGATCCCGGGGTGGTGGCAATCCGGTCGCCTGTCACTACGCGGAGAGCGTGGAGTTGTTGTAGGCGCGGCTCAGTTCGTCGTCCGGGTACGGGGTGAGCCGACTCTCGTTCTGCACACGGCGGTTGAAGTCGGCCAGCACAGCGGTGAGTGGCGCGTGCCGGGTGATGATCGAGGCGGCGGCTCCGGGGATTCCGCTGGGCCGCTCTCCATCGGCGCAGGCGCGCACGAAGGCTTCGCGCGCCGGGAGGTCGTATCCGTAGAGGGCGACGACGAGCCAGTTCACCAGCCGAGCGGTGGCGTAGGAACGGTCGTAGTGCTGGTGCCGGTCGAAGAACTCCCGCTCCTCGGGGGAGAGTCGGAAGCGGGACGAGACTGCCAGGCCGTAGTCGGCGAGATAGAGCTGCCGGCCGTCGGTGAGGATGTTCTCGAAGTGGGCGTCGAAATGCAGCAGTCGGTGCTCGTGGAGGAACTCGGTGGTGGTCTTGAGCTGTTGCTCCACGAGGGTGCAGGCGGCGTCCGGATCGCCGGTGCGCAGCTGGTCGTCGAACCAGTCGTGGAGTGTGTGCGGGAAGTGCTCGACGAACAGGGTCAGGCTCGCGCTTGCCGTGCGCCGTGCCTCGATGTGCTCACGCACCTGTCGGCTGCCGCCCCAGTAGGCCACGACCTTTTCCACATCCGCCAGTTCCTCGTGCAGAGGCTGGGGCGTGTCGGGCAGTACCCGCCAGTGGTGCATCAGGGGAAAGCCCGGGAACCGGTCCGCGAGTACCCAGTTCGTGGTCATCTTGTGCACTGCCAGCTCCCGCCAGACACCGAAGCCCGGACTTCCGAGGCCGTAGTGGCAATAGGCGGGCATTCCGAATACGTTGGCCGTCGACCGAACGTTCTCCGGCCGCCGCTCCACATCCGTCAGCGGCATCCGCTTCACGAACACTTTTCTGCCGTCCACCTCGATCAGCGCCGAGCGACCCCCGATACCGGACCCCAACGGCGTGCCGGCCTCGACCACTTCGGCGAGTTCGTGGTCGGAGAGGAGTGCGAGGGACGTGGCGATGTCACTGTGGGCGGTGACGCGCGAGGTGCTGGACATGCGTTCATCCTCGGGGCGGGACGGTGTACTTGTCCGCCGATCTCCGAAGAGCCGCCCCGGCCCCGCCGATCACCGGATCACCGTGGCCGAAGCAGGCCACCTCTGTGTCGAGTGCCGCCAGCCGGCGGAAGGAGGCGACGGCCCGGGCCCGGTCGACGTTGAACACGCCCAGCAGCACCGAGCCGTCGACCGGCGACGCGGCGACGGCGTCACCGGTGAACAGCACGCCGTACTGCGGCAGATGGAGTGCGACGCTGCCATCCGTGTGACCGGGCGCGTGGACGACGCGGGCGCCGCCCCCGAAGGCGAGCACGTCGCCGTCCTCCAACTCGGTTACCGCGGACGGGCGTCGAATGTCACCTCGGGGCAGATGCCTGGCCGCCTCCGCGTGGATCGGCCGCTCCCAGTCCTCCAACACCGGCGGCGGGCCCGGGACTTCGCCCCGTACGACCGGAGCGTCCAGGTGATGCGCCAGCACTTCGGCGCCGCCGAGCACGGCGGACTCGCCCGCCCCGCCCACGTGATCCTCGTGGAAGTGGGTCAGCACGATCCGTCGTACGGCCCCCGGATCCCGCCCCAGCGAGGTGATCGCCCCCGCGATCGACGCGCCGGAGCCCACCGGTCCCGCGTCGATCAGCGTCAACTCCCCGTCGTCGTACCAGAGATAGGCCTGGCCGACCGGGAAGCGGAGCAGGTGGAGGCGGGGGAGGATCTCGACGACGTCCATGGGACGACCGTAGAAAAGGCCCCCGCCCGCAGGCGAGGGCCTCTGCTACGGGCAGAGCGGATCAGTTGCCCGCGTAGTTCTGCAAAAACAGCGCCTCCGCCACCGACAGCCGCTCCAACTCCTCAGGGGACACGCTCTCGTTGAGCGCGTGGATCTGGGCCTCCGGCTCGCTGAGGCCGATGAGGAGGATCTCCGCCTGCGGGTAGAGGGCCGCGAGGGTGTTGCACAGCGGGATGGAGCCGCCCTGGCCGGCGTACTGCATCTCCTGGCCGGGGTAGGCGACCGCCATCGCGTCGGCCATCGCCGTGTACGCCGGGCTGGTCGTGTCGGCGCTGAACGGCTGGCCCTGGCCGATCTGTTCGGTGCGGACGCGGGCGCCCCACGGGGTGTGGGCCTCCAGGTGGGCCTGGAGCAGCTTGGTCGCCTCGGCCGCGTCGGCGCCCGGCGGGACGCGGAGGCTGACCAGCGCGCGGGCACCGGCCTGCACGGACGGGGTGGCGCCGACGACCGGCGGGCAGTCGATGCCGAGGACCGTGACGGCCGGACGCGCCCAGATGCGGTCGGCGACCGAACCGGAGCCGATCAACTCGACGCCGTCCAGCACCTTGGCGTCCTCGCGGAACTGCTCCTCCTCGTACGTCAGCCCGTCCCAGGACGCCTGGGCGGCGAGTCCGTCGACCGTCGTCGAGCCGTCCTTCGCGCGCAGCGAGTCCAGTACGCGGATCAGCGCGGCCAGCGCGTCGGGTGCGGCGCCGCCGAACTGGCCCGAGTGCAGGTTGCCTTCGAGGGTGTCGACCTGCACGCGCAGCATGGTCATACCGCGCAGGGTGGACGTGACCGTCGGCAGGCCGACCCGGAAGTTGCCCGCGTCGCCGATGACGATCGTGTCGGCCTTCAGCAGCTCGGGGTGTTCCTCGGCGTACCGCTCCAGGCCGCCGGTGCCCTGCTCCTCCGAGCCCTCGGCGATCACCTTGACGTGCACCGGGACACCGCCGTTGGCCTTGAGGGCGCGCAGCGCGAGCAGGTGCATGATCACGCCGCCCTTGCAGTCGGCGGCACCGCGCCCGTACCAACGGCCGTCGCGCTCGGTCAGTTCGAACGGCGGGCTCGTCCAGCCGGCCTCGTCCAGCGGCGGCTGCACGTCGTAGTGGGCGTACAGGAGCACGGTCTTGGCGCCCTCGGGGCCGGGCAGGAAGCCGTAGACGGACTGGGTGCCGTCCGGGGTGTCGAGCAGAGCCACGTCCTGGAAACCCTCGGTGCGCAGCGCGTCGGCGACCCAGTTCGCGGCGCCCTCGCTCTCGCTCTTCGGGAACTGGTCGAAGTCCGCCACCGATCGGAAGGCCACCAGCTCGGTGAGCTCCGTCCTCGCCGTGGGCATCAGCGAGGCGACGGTCTCGGCGACCGGATTCGACGACATGGGCACGCTCCTCGTGGGTGCGACGTTGTACGAATGATGCCGTCGATCCTCCCACAGCGGTCTGTGGCGATGTCCGCCGTAGGATGCGGGGGACAGGTGCGGCAGCGGCTTGATCGGGAGCAGTAGACCATCGTGAGCAGCGAGAACTCTTCGGCGGACGACGAACAGCGGGTCTGGGACGTCGTCGTGGTGGGCGCGGGACCCGCGGGGGCTTCGGCCGCCTATGCGGCGGCGGTCGCGGGACGGCGCGTGCTGTTGCTGGAGAAAGCCGAGCTGCCCCGCTACAAGACATGCGGCGGCGGCATCATCGGACCCTCCCGCGACTCCCTCCCGCCCGGCTTCGAACTGCCGTTGAAGGACCGGGTGCACGCCATAACCTTCTCGAACAACGGGCGGTTCACGCGCACGCGCCGGTCCCGGCAGATGCTGTTCGGGCTGATCAACCGGCCCGAGTTCGACCAGCAGCTCGTCGAGCACGCCCAGAAGGCGGGCGCCGAGCTGCGTACGGGCGTCACAGTGACACGAGTCGAGCAGCACGGCTCCGCGGTGCCCGACCGGCGTACCGTCGCGGTCGTCCTCCAGGGCGGCGAGACGGTGCTCGCGCGGGCCGTCGTCGGCGCCGACGGCAGCGCCAGCCGCATAGGGGCGCACGTCGGGGTAAAGACCGACCAGGTGGACCTGGGCCTGGAAGCGGAGATCCCGGTGCCGGAGACCGTCGCCGAGGACTGGAAGGGCCGGGTGCTCATCGACTGGGGCCCCATGCCCGGGAGTTACGGCTGGGTCTTCCCCAAGGGCGACACGCTCACGGTCGGGGTGATCTCGGCGCGCGGTGAAGGCGCCGCCACGAAGCGGTACTTGGAAGACTTCATCGCCCGGCTCGGCCTCGCCGGCTTCGAACCGAGCATCTCCTCAGGACACTTGACCCGCTGCCGGGCGGACGACTCGCCACTGTCACGCGGGCGCGTGCTGGTGTGCGGCGACGCGGCGGGACTTCTTGAGCCGTGGACCCGTGAGGGCATCTCGTTCGCGCTGCGGTCGGGACGGCTCGCGGGCGAGTGGGCGGTGCGGATCGCCGAGGCGCACGACGCCGTGGACACCCGCCGCCAGGCCCTGAACTACGCGTTCGCGATCAAGGCGGGGCTCGGCGTCGAGATGAGCGTCGGCAAGAGCATGCTGGCGATCTTCGAGAAGCGCCCCGGTCTGTTCCACGCCGCCCTCACCGGATTCCGGCCGGCGTGGAAGGCCTTCATGGACATCACCCGGGGCTCGACGACGCTGGGCGAGCTCGTGCGCAGCCATCCGCTGGCCCAGCGCGCGCTGACCGCGATCGACCGCAGGAACGCGGAGCCGGTGGAGCGCGTGGAGCCCACGGAGCCCGTGGAGGGCGAGGTCAGCTCCTGACCGTGACGTGGAACACCGGGTGGTCGGGGGCGATCCGGCGCAGCTCGTCGTCGGAGGAGTCCGGGCCGACTCCTCCGAAGAACACCCCGACCTCGGCCTTCCACCGCTTGAGGTAGGCGCGCAGCAGCGGCACCTTGTCGTCGCCGGTGACCTCGGTCGCGGTGAACGCGTCGACCTTCTTGCCGAGCCGCAGCTCGCCGCCGCCCGCCGCCCGCATGTTGTGCGTCCACTGGACGTGCCCGCGCGGGGCGACGAGGTACTGCTGTCTGTCCACCGTCAGCAGGTTCACCGGGGTGGTCCGCCACTCGCCGCTCTTACGGCCGCGGACCGCCAGCACCCGTGAACCCCAGACGCTGAGACCGCGGCGGGTGAACCAGGCGACGGCGCGGTTGAAGACGTTCACGGTGAACCAGCCGGGCTTCTGGACGTGCGTGCTCATGATGACTCCCTGGGTGAAGAAGACGGACGGGGAGAACGATGCTCGCTTTTGTGAGCACTGCTCTCGCTCTCGGGAATAGTCTGCATCGGTTCGGCGGTCCAATGCAAGAGCGGTGCTCTCTTTTTTGTTCGCTGCTCTTGTTTGTGTGCGCTGCTCTGATTCCGTGCCACACTGGCTCGTATGAGCACCACACAAGGCGCCCGCGCCCGAGCCCGGATCGAGGTCACCGCGGCCATCAAGGACGAGGCGCGCAGACAGCTCGCCGCGGAAGGTGCCTCGAAGCTCTCGTTGCGCGCCGTGGCGCGTGAGCTGGGCATGGTCTCCTCCGCGTTGTACCGGTACTTCCCGAGCCGTGACGAGCTGCTGACCGCTCTCATCATCGACGCGTACGACTCCGTCGGGGAGGCCGCGGAAGTGGCGTACTCCGGGGTCGTGGACGCGGGGCCGGTGCGGCGGTGGATCACTGTGTGCGAGGCGGTGCGGGGGTGGGCGCTGGCGCATCCGCACGAGTACGCGTTGATCTACGGGTCGCCGGTTCCGGGGTATGTCGCTCCCGAGACCACCGTGCCGTCCGCCGCGCGGGTTGCCCTTCTCCTCATTGGCATTGCGCGCGACGCGCACCAGGCCGGCACCCTGACCGAGCCCCTGCTCCCGGTGGATCTCCGCCCCGAGGGGGAGCGTATGGTCGCGGACTTCGCCGGTGATCTTCCGCCCGCGGTGGCTGTGGCTCTGGTCGCCGCGTGGGCTGAGCTGTATGGGTTGGTGAGCTTCGAGCTCTTCGGTCAGTTCCGGCGGGTGGTGGAGGATCGGGAGGCGTTCTTTCGGCATGCGGTGCGACGGCTTGCGCTTGGGGTGGGGCTTGCGGATGTTTGAGTGCTCCGCTGGATAGGTGGTCTGTTGGCCGCGAGCCGGTGGGGGCTGGTCGCGCAGTTCCCCGCGCCCCTTTCAGGGGCGCTGTACTCCCCGGGGAGTATGAGTGATCACCCCGTTCAGCTGACGACCCCGGTGCCGGCCGGCGTCTAGCGTGACGTGCATGGACGAGCAGTGGGTACGTGGCGGGGGACCGCCCTGGTGGCGCCGCGGACCGGTGGTCCCGACGCGGTGGCCGTGGCGTTCCACGTTGCTGGTCACCGTGTTCGTGCTGGGCGGTAGCACCTTCGCCTCGCACAGTCAGCCCGATCGCGTTCACCTCGACTTCTACGCGCGCGTGCTGCTCGTCGTCGGATCGGTGCTGCTGCTGTGGCGCCATCGGTACCCCGTGTGGGTGGCCTTCGGCACTGTGTTCGTCACCGTGGTGTACTTCGGCGCCGGATACCCGTACGGTCCCGTCTTCCTGCCCGTCGCGATCGGCTGTTTCAGCGCGGTCGTCGCCGGTCGGCGCCGGGTCGCCTGGAGCGCGCTCGGTGTGCTGTGGGTGGCGCATCTCCTGATCGCGCACTGGCTCTACCGCTGGCTGCCCCCGCAACACGACCACGGGATGCCGTGGGGTCGTGAACTGGCCGTCGCCGCCTGGGTGGTGGCCGTCGCCGCGGTCTCCGAACTGGCCCGCACCCGCCGCGAACAGTGGGCCCGGGAGCGGGCCGAGCGTGCCCAGGCGGCCCGGCGCCGTGCCGACGAGGAACGGCTGCGGATGGCCCGTGAACTGCACGACGTCCTCGCGCACAGCATCTCCGTCATCAACGTCCAGGCGGGCGTCGGCCTCGCGCTCCTCGACTCCGATCCCGAGCAGGCCCGTACGGCGCTGACCACCATCAAGGCCGCCAGCAAGGAAGCGCTCGGCGAGGTCCGCCAGGTCCTCGACAGCCTGCGCACCCCGGGCGACGCCCCGCGTGCCCCGGCCCCCGGCCTGGACCGGCTGCCCGAACTGGTGCAGCAGGCGGCGAGCGCGGGGCTGACCGTCGCGGTCGACGGAACGCCGCCCCGCCTGTCGCCGGGTACCGACCTCGCCGCCTTCCGCATCGTCCAGGAGGCGCTCACCAACGTCGTACGGCATTCCGGTTCGCGGCACGCGCGCGTGCACCTCGACCACGACCCCCGGGAGCTACGGCTGCGCATCGACGACGACGGGCCCGCGACCGGCGCGGACGCCGGGGGCAGCGGCAACGGGCTGGCCGGGATGCGGGAGCGGGCCGCCGCGCTCGGTGGCACGATCGAAGCGGGTCCGCGCCCGGACGGCGGCTTCCGGGTGCTCGCCGTACTGCCGTTGAAGGTCACGCCGAAGGAGGACGACCGGTGATCCGCGTACTGCTCGCCGACGACCAGGCCCTGGTCCGGGCCGGCTTCAAGGCCCTGCTGGACGCGCAGCCGGACATCGAGGTGGCGGGTGAGGCGTCCGACGGTGAGGAGGCCGTGCGCGCGGTGGGCGAACTGCGCCCGGATGTCGTCCTGATGGACATTCGCATGCCGCTGCTCGACGGTCTGGCCGCGACTCGACGGATCACCGGGGACAGCGGGTTGAGAGACGTGAAGGTGGTCATGCTGACGACCTTCGAACTCGACGAGTACGTTTTCGAGGCGATCCGTTCCGGCGCCTCCGGCTTCCTGGTCAAGGACACCGAACCCGACGAACTCCTGCGCGCCGTAAGGGCGGTGGTCGACGGCGACGCGCTGCTGTCGCCCGGGGTCACTCGGCGTCTGATCGCCGAGTTCGCCGCCCGCTCCAAGGAACCCGCGACCGCCGACGCCCTCACCCAACTCACCGAGCGGGAACGGGAAGTGATGGCTCTGGTCGGCATCGGACTCTCCAACGACGAGATCGCCCGCCGCCTGGTCGTCAGCCCACTGACCGCGAAGACCCACGTCAGCCGCACGATGGTGAAACTGGGCGCCCGGGACAGAGCCCAACTGGTCGTGCTGGCCTACGAGTCGGGGTTGGTCCGCCCCGGCTGGCTGGGCTGAACCGCTCCCTGCCGGTACCGGTACAGAACCGTCACCACCCGGACGAAGAACACGACCGGCGCGAGCACGAGCGCCCCGCGCACCAGCGACGTCTCGACGGCGCCCGGCAGTTCGAACAGGAACGCCGGACCGGCGACCGCCCCGAACAGCACCGCCGCCACGAACGCCGCGCTGACCAGCGCGTACCCGATCTCGACGGTCATCGCGTCCCGCTCGGCCTGCGTGCGCCGTCCCCCGGTCGTCGTCATCCCGAAAGTCTCACACGCGTGCGCCCGGCGGAGCAATCGGCTCCGCCGGGCGCACCCTCAGGGAGGCGTCCCCCTAGTCACGTAGCGCCACGCGCTCCGCTTCCGCTTCCGCCTCCGTCACAGTGGACTTGGCTACGACGATGGACTGTGGGGTACGGCGGGTGCGCAGCCCCGGCAGCGTGATCAGCAGTCCGGCGAGCGCGATGAACGTCACCACGACCAACCCGGGCCGGTAACTGTCCAGCACTGCCTGCGGGGTGGCGTGCGCCGGGGCGTGGGCGGTCACCACGGCCGTGACGACGGCCAGGAAGATCGCGCCGCCGACCTGCACCGAGGTGTTCAACAGGCCGGAGACCATGCCCTGTTCGTGGTCGTCGACCCCGTTGGTGGCCTGGATGTTGAGCGAGGGGAAGACCAGCGCGAAGGCCGCGCCGATCAGCAGCATCGAGGGCAGGATGACCGACGCGTACACGGGATCGACGCTGACCCGCAGGAACAGGGCGTACCCCACGACCATCAGCGCGAAGCCCACCACGATCAGCCGCTGGGTGCCGAACCGGTCGACGATCGCACCCATCTTCGTCGAGGATGCCGCCACCAGCGCACCGGCTGGCAGGAAGGCGAGCGCGGTGTGCAACGCCGACCAGCCGAGCAGCTGTTGCATGTAGAGCGTGACCAGGAACTGGAAGCCGACGTAGGACCCGAAGAGGGCCATCGCGCCGAGCTGGGCGCGGATCTGGTTGCCGGAGCGCAGCACACCCAGCCGGATCAACGGCCCCGCGGAGCGTCGCTCGACGAACACGAAGACGGTCAGCAGGACGGCAACTGCCAGGAAGGAGAGAAGAGTTCGGGCCGATGCCCAGCCGGCCTCCGGCGCCTGTACGACGGTGAACACCAGCAGCAGCATCGACGCGGTGCCGAGGACGGCGCCCGGGACGTCGTAGCCGTTGTGGTCCTTCTCGCGTTCGCTGCGCGGCAGCAGCTTCAGGCCGGCGAGGAGGGCGAGGAGCGCGATCGGCGCGGGCAGCAGCATGGTGAGCCGCCAACTGGCCTCCGTGAGCAGGCCGGAGAGGACTAGGCCCATCGAGAACCCGGTGGCCGCGCAGGTGGTGTAGATGGACAGGGCGCGGTTGCGCAGCGGGCCCTCGGCGAAGGTCGTCGTGATGATCGACAGGCCGGCCGGTGCGGTGAAGGCCGCGCTGAGGCCCTTGATGAAGCGGCTGGCGATCAGCAGCGGGCCCGAGTCGACGAGCCCGCCGAGCAGCGAGGCCACCGCGAAGACACCCAGGGCGACCAGGAAGACCTGGCGGCGGCCGAGCAGGTCGGCGGTCCGGCCGCCGAGGAGGAGCAGGCCGCCGTATCCCAGGATGTAGCCGCTGACGATCCATTGGAGCGTCGAGGTGGAGAGATCGAGTTCGGAACCGATGGAGGGCAGCGCGACACCGACCATCGACACGTCGAGCGCGTCCAGGAACATCGCGGCGCAGAGCACCAGCAGGGTGCCCCACAGCCGGGGGGTCCAGCTGACCGCCGAGGACGGGGCCGCGGGAGGGGAGAGCGGAGAGGTCATGCCGGAGACAATACATGCGCATGCATCGAATGCAAGAGCATTTAATTCCGATGCAACAAACTCGTTTCTCTGCTACGGTGCGCTGTCATGGCGGCGAAGAAGGCCGAGCAGGCGCTCGTGGACCAATGGCGGGAGATGCTGGCGCTGCACGCCCGCACACAGTGCGAACTGGACCGTGCTCTGCATCAACACGGCCTGTGCGGCAGCGACTTCGAGGTTCTGGATGTGCTGTCGGGTGAGTCCTGCGCATTCCGCGTCCAGGAGATCTCCGAGCGCGTCCACCTCAGTCAGAGCGCCCTGTCCCGCCTGGTCGCCCGGCTGGAGAAGGACGGTCTCGTCGAGCGCGGCATGTGCGCGGAGGACCGGCGGGGCGTCCGCGTGACCCTCACGGACAAGGGCCGCGCGCTGCACGGTGAGGTACTCCCGTTGCAGCGCGCGGTGTTGACGAAGATGCTGACCGGCTGACGCGGCGTCAGCTCCGGATCCGGCGGCCTTGGATCCGTCAGTCGTGGATCCGTCAGCTCCAGGTTACGGCGGACTTCTCCCGCCACAGTGCGGCGACCGAGGTGTCGCCGGTCACGCTCGGGAACGGCCCCCGGTTCCACAGTGCCCGGTACAACTGCCCCGCGGGACCGGCCAGTTCACAGTCGGCGCCCCCGGTGCCGTCCCGCTCGGCGGCGGGCGGTTCCTGGGACAGCCGTACGGTCCACACGGCGCCGTCCGTGTCCGTCGCCCGCACCCGCAGCACCCGGGGCTCCTCGCTGCGGATCCTGCTCTTGCGGCGGCCGTGGAAGCCGCGCAGCAACTCGTCGATGCCGTCGGCCGCGAAGTCCGGGGCGATCTCACCGGCCGTCCCGCCGCGCGCCGCCTCGGCGTCCATCCGGTGCACGGTCGTCTCGTGCGCCTGCCGCCGCGCCCAGAACGCGAGCGGCGACGGCGCCGCGAAGAACTGCCAGCACTCCACGTCGGGCGGGGCGGTGGAGAGGGTGTCCACGAGGGAGCGGTGCCCCGCCCGGAACCAGGCCAGCAGCTCGGCGCCGTCCAGGTCCGGGAGGCCGGCGTCGGGGTGGTACCCGGTGTACCCCTCGGCGACGAACCCGGTCGCCCAGCGATGCACCATCCCCGTGTGCCGCAGCAGATCCCGTACCCGCCACCCCGGACAGGGCGGTACCTCGGCGTCGACGCCCGCCGCCTCCGCGGCCTCGGCCAGCAGGCCGCCCTCCCGGTCCAGGGTCTTCACGAACGCATCGGTGTCCATGCCGCCGAGTGTGCCGTACGTCAGCCGGAGGCGAGCGCCTTGCGCAGGACGGTGACGGCCATCGTGATCGCGGCCTCGGCGGCGTGCGTCTCGCGCAGGGCGTTCAGCATCACGAAGTCGTGGATGATCCCCTGGAAACGGACGGCGGTGACG